>JAQBNQ010000199.1 GCA_028288545.1 Bacteroidota bacterium | reverse complement strand
CAGCACCCGGATAATAAGTTCCCTTAGCTACCCATACAGACGTACCTGAAGCGCCCGCAGCAATGCCACTTGTAAGATCGGTAAAGGCATCGCTCCACGAACTGCCATCATTGGCGCCTGTAGCGTTAAGATTTACATAAAGTACAGGTCCTGCGCAAGTGCCCGCCGGGGATGGTGCAGATTGCCTTTCATAAGCGCCCATATCAACGCCGCCACCATAAAGCCTTGGGTTGCCAAAATAATCGCTTATCGGAGTGCCACTGGCGGTGCCGGAATCAATAACCGGTGAACAGGCCGAAAGCTGCAGGGTAATTCCGTTGATATATTCAGGGTCAATATCCTGGTTACCGCTTCCACCGTAGCCGCCTTGTATATCCGAATAGGTTACAGTAATGGGACCGGCACTACCAAAAGCATTGTCAATATTATTGTTGTTACCGTTGTTCCAAATAATACAATTAGTAATAACAGCACCACTGCCATTTGAAAACCTCAAAGTTCCCTGTCCGCCGTTATCATTTCCTGCAAAAGCGCAATTTGTAAAAACAGGCTGTGCGCTTGATTGCATATCCAGCACATCGCCACCGAATGTGGTAGTATTGCCCGAAAAAACGCTATTGGTAAAGGTGGGATTGCAATTATCTACATATACAGCACTTGCACCATAATCGGTGGTGTTACTGTTAAAAAGACAACCGTTTATATTTGAGATTGATCCCGATTCTACATATATACCGCCTCCGTAATAACCGCCATAGTTGTTTACAAAGCGGCAATTGGTAATAGTGGGGCTACCGTACACATCCATTCCTCCGGCCTGGTGATTTCCTCCGGCAGCATTTCCACCGGTAATGGTAAATCCATTTATTATCGCGGTGCCATTGGCAGTATTGCTACTAACTACTACATGGTAAGCATCGTTGCCGCTTTTGCCACCGCTTTGATCAAGGTCGCCACTTAATATGGTAAGGTTTGTAAACTGGTTGCGTTGTGTTAGCACTGTTTCGGTGCCTACAAAACCGCCATATAATTGTATACCGGTTTTTACCAAAAATGAATTATTTACATCGCCGGAGTTGCCCGGGTAATAGGTGCCCTTAGCCACCCAAACCTGTTTTAATGTAGATACAGTATCAAGAAAGTTTTTTAGGTCAGAACCCTTTAAGGCATTGGCCCACGAGGTGCCATTAAAAGCACCGGCACCGGTGGGGGTTACATAAACAATAGGAACAGCGCAAAAGCTGTGTAACATTAAAAATAAAGCGGGGAGGAGCAAGAACACTTTTTTCATAATCGGTTTTTTGGTGAAAAATTATATACAATGGTTCAAATAAATGCGTTACAAATAACCCCGTACAGGCACAGAAATCCTCTCGATGATCAAATGGGTGTAATAACTTTTTTAAACAGAGAAAAACCTAAGTCGGGTTTTGTTGATGGGCGGCCCAAAATTATTAGAAATTTTGAAGCACCGGATTACGATCGTGTTAAATGTTGTAGAAGAAGTCAACAAGCTATTGTGGAGAAATCGGGCAAAGGGAAGAGTTGTTTGCCCCGAACGCGGGTCCTAACCAGTTTGGCGGCTAGAGAACCAAGTTGTAGAACCGCGTCAAGGGGATGAGCCACTTGACGGTTATTGCCCCGGAGGAGACAGATTGCAGATTAAAAGCGATGCATTGCGGTATTTATCGCCTCAAATTTTAAAACTTTGCGGAAAGAAATATATTTGCACCCTCTTACAAAAAATAGTAAGCGAATTTGGCGGGGTAGCTCAGCTGGTTAGAGCGCAGCACTCATAATGCTGAGGTCGGGGATTCGAGCTCCCCCCCCGCTACAATTTGAAAGTAGTTTTTACTTTAGTTTGCCGTCCACCCTCTTATTGATTTTTGCTACTTCGTAGGCCAAATCAATCTTCTCCCGCCGGCGGGAGACATAAAAGCCCTAAAAAAATTTAACTTTAAAATCTTAATCCATAGGATATGAATAAAAATATACTCCTTGTTTTCATCGCATTACTTTGTTTTATTTCGGCTGATCTGGCGGGGCAAAGTACCAGTTACTCATTTACCTATGGCGGAATAAGCAGAAGCTACCTGGTGTACCTGCCAACCAATTTTAATTCCTCAACAAGTTTGCCGCTGGTGCTTAACCTGCACGGGCTGGGCTCAAACGGGCAGCAACAGGAACTATATACCTTGTTTGATGACCTGGCCGATACTGCCAGATGCGTGGTGGTTTACCCTGAGGGAATTAACGGCCAATGGAATGTAGTGGTTAACTGCACCGGCTCCAACTCGCCATGCACGGGCATTGACGATGTGGGCTTCATATCGGCCCTGATTGATACCATCCACAAAAATTACAACATCGACCTTAGCCGGGTGTACTCAACCGGTATGTCGGATGGCGGCTTTATGACCTTTCGCCTGGCTTGTGAACTTAGCTGCAGGATAGCAGCTGGGGCGGCCGTTACCGGCCTGTTGCAGGAGGCTTACCCACTGTACCCGCAGTGCAACCCAACCCGCAAAATGCCCATGATGCAGTTTCATGGTACGGCCGATAGCACGGTGCCTTATACTAACAGCCCCCCTTACGCCTCGGTGGCAAATACCACTACCCGGTGGAAGGCTATCGATGCCTGTCCCTCCACAGCAGTAGTAACCAATTTGCCCGATATCAATAACAGCGATGGCTGTACGGCCACCGAAAATTATTACGGGGTTTGCGGCGATTCAACCCTGTTTGTGCAATATACCATTAACGGGGGTGGACATACCTGGCCTGATGCAAACCCCCTGGCTAATATTGGCGTAACCAACCGCGATATTAATGCCAATAGCCTGATATGGAATTTCTTTAAGCATTATAGCACACCCGCAAACATTAGTATTACAGGCCTGGCCAATACTTATTGCACCAATGCCAACGCTGTAACCTTAACCGGTAGTCCGGCGGGTGGCACCTTTGCGGGCAGCGGGGTAAGTGGGGGCCAGTTTAATCCAGCCACTGCGGGGGCGGGCGCTCATACCATTACTTATTCGCTTACCTGGCGCGGTTGCACTTATATCAGTAGCCAAAGCGTTACGGTAAGCATTTGCACCGATGTGCAGGAGCAGACCATGTTTGAGGGCCTTAGCGTTTACCCCAACCCCGCCAATAACCAGTTAAACATAAAATTGGGACTGGTTGAAGGCCCCCTTAAGGTGGCACTTTACGATATAACCGGAAGGGATATTTTAAACCAGAACTTTGAGAACAGCGACCATGCCGACCTGGCTATTAACACGGCTAACATACCCAACGGCATTTACTTTATAAAACTGGAAACCGCAAACCATAGCGCCCTGCGCAAGGTGGTTATTAGCAGGTAAGCCCAACCCGGCGCCTTACATGTGGGGAATTTTTTGGTGGCACAAAACTTGCGCTTGTAGGTTGATTCAAAACCTATTATCAAACCAAAATTTACTATTATGAAAAAGTTAATTGCAATTGCAGCCTGTTGTTGTGTGCTTTCGGCGGCCACTGTTATGCCTGTTGTTTCTTATGCCCAGGAATCTAAAATGGACAGTAAGATGAAGGACAAAGATGGTTCGGCCAAGATGGTAGACGGCAAAATGATGCTTATGAAAAACGGCTCCTGGACAGCAATGACCAGCGATGTAACCATGGGCAACGGCACTAAAGTAAAAACTGATGGAACAGTAGTAATGAAAGACGGCAAAACCAAGACCCTTAAAAACGGCGATTGCGTGAAGCCCGATGGCATGGTGAAAAAGATGTAAAGAAATTCTGATTCCTCCCGGATAAAGGCAAGGCCCGTATTTGGGCTTTGCCTTTTATTTTATGTACCTGCACTAGCCAAATTTTTCCTCAAGGCGGGGAAAAATGTCTGCGCCTGAACGGTGGCAAAATGGATTGTAGCCATTACTTTGCTTGATCCGGATTTTTATTCGTGATTTGTCGTAGGGAAGTCAAAGACTTCCCTTTTTCATTAGGCTTCCAAGTTGTCCTTCGAAATACTTGGAAGAACACGTTAAAAAAATAAGTTGCGGTGGACAAAAACATTGTGTTTGGTTTTTTATTAATACTTATTGGCCTTTTTTCCATGTGGATGGCTAATAAGAATCGTTTAAAAGGAAAGGATCTTTTTTTAAGTTTTATTCAGGGGTATTATATTGCTGGAATCGGTTCTATTGTTATAGGATTAATTATATTATTATATAGTTTAGTGAAATATATTTAATGATATAAAAATCATTCTTCCAGGTGCTTCGCAGAATAACTTGGAAGCCCAATGAAAAGTTGAAGTCTCTGACTTCAACACCCCGCCAATAACGTCATACAGCAATTATTGCGTCATGTTACTTAACAACGGATAAAGCCGTGTCCGCTACATAGTAATTATCCGCTTTATCCTTAAATAAAATTGTTATACGCGGCAATTGAATAGTACCAAACTTCCTTATGATATCTTCATTAGGGGTATAGTATATCTCCAGGGTATCAACCTGTTTATATAAACGGCTATTGCAACCTTGGATTCTAATGGACGCAGAATCAAGGCAACAAATGGAATCCAGGTTACAATACATATAACCATCTAGTAAAAAATAGTTTTTGCTATTAAAATATATATCTACCCTTGATTGATCCTCACTAGTGACATTAGGATGTTTAAATACGACCACACCTGCCTGGGATAGCTGAATGTTTTTTTCTAAGGACCATTTATCCGCTCGATTCGTTGCCAGATGGCAAGAAGCTAGCATCCCTATAAAAGAGAAGATTATAAATTGTTTTTTCATCAATTTATGTAGACCTTGTGTAAATAGAATAACCACAAAAGGATTAATTTTCAACATTCAAGTAAGTTAAAGCTAATTTTCCGCCCACGTTGGTCTTGCCGCCCGAAAGCGCCGCCCACGCCGGTTGGTGTTTAAGTTCACATTTAAAAATAAACAAAGGGAACGTCACCAACAACTGGATCTGGCATAACCCTGCTTTCGGGCAAGTGCAATAAGTTTTAAATTTGCACATATGAATTTCAGGCACCATCTGCAGTTTTTTACAGCTACTAATTTAAACTGGAAACATCTTTTGCAGAATGATGCTTACAAGAACATTATAATTGAAAGCATGAAGTTCGTTGTTGAGGATAAGCGGCTGCTGTTTATGCCTTTGTTATTATGCCAAATCATATGCATTTAATATGGCAAATAAGCGATAATTATTCGGTGGACCAGGTGCAACAAAGTTTCCTGAAGTACGCCGCTCAGCAAATTCAACGTGATCTGAAAAAGAACAATCCGGAATTTCTTGAAAAATTCCGTGTGGATGCTAAAGACAGAAAGTATCAATTTTGGGAACGAAACCCTTTAAGCGTGGATTTATATACAGAAAAAGTTTTTTTGCAGAAATTTGAATACATACACTATAACCCCGTACAGGCAAAGTGGAAACTTGCAATGAATTCAGAAGATTACAGGTATTCATCAGCTAAATTCTATGTCACAGGTATTGATGAATTTGGTTTCCTGACAAACTGCCGGTAACCGCAAAAGCGCGA
>JAQBNQ010000186.1 GCA_028288545.1 Bacteroidota bacterium | reverse complement strand
ACCCTTCTGTAATACATTCTACACTATGTATTTGCACTTTATACTGCACAGTTCACCCACTTGGGGGTTTGACGCAAGGCAACATCGCCGCTTAATTTGCGTTAACTTAATGACTATGCGTTTAAGGAAACCCACACTTATTGCAGGCCTTGTTTTGTGCGCGGCAAATATTTTTGCAGGCACAACAGCCACGTCACCTGCGCCAAATAGCGAAGTGGTGTTTAAACAAACTTTTAAACTCAATGCAAATTTTACTGAAGATGACGCCTACGATTTAGTGCAATCATGGCTGGCAAAAAGCCCCGATAAATTCACCGCTCAAAATACCGACTTGCCTGTTGTAGGTAAATCAAAAAATAAGACGGAAGTAGACGAGGCCTTTAATAATCCCAGGCCTTTGCAAACTCTTGATCCCGCTTCACATCGCGTAATGGCCAAGGGAATTATAAAGTATTATGGCGGTTCAAATTCTGTTATCAATTTAATGTTTGTAGAATACTATGTAGTACTGCAGGTAATAGGCCATGAGGTTACAGCCACCGTAAACGAAATAAAGTATCATCACTACAACCGCAATTATGCTTCAACGCCCATTTATACATGGCAGGGCGGCAAACCATTTGAATGTGCCGATAATATCGGTAAGTTATTACAGGCCAACACACCCGAGATAAATAAACTGGGTTCTTTCTTAAATGATGGAGTTGAAAAACTATTTGTTGACCTTAAGCTGGCCTTAAGTCAAAAAGAGGCATTGGCCCAAAAGTAATTTCAGACTGTATCCTATCTAACCCCCAGTTGATTTTCTATGTTTATCTTTAACTTACAGCGCAATAACCCCTGCAACTTATTTTTTTGAAAAAGATAGTAGATAAACACCCTCTTGCAATCCGCTGGTTTCATTGGCTTAATTTCCCTTTGCTTACTGTAATGATATGGAGCGGTCTGCTTATTTATTGGGCCAATGATGTATATCGCCTGGGTTGGGGAGATACAACCGTAATGAAATTTTTCCCCGATTCATTTTACAAGGCACTTAGTCTTTCTTTTGGCTTGGCTAAGGGTATGGCCTTCCATTTTGTTTTTATGTGGCTGTTTACTTTAAACGGGGTGTTATACGTATTATACACTATCATTTCGGGTGAATGGCGTTTACTGCTGCCGGCCAGAAAAAGCTTTAGGGAGGCATTCCTGGTTGTATTGTATGATTTAAAGATCAGGAAAACGGCCCCACTGTTTAAAAAATATAATGCTGCACAGCGTATCGCTTATTCGGCTATTATATTGATGGGTGTTGGTTCGGTAATTACCGGCCTGGCAATTTATAAACCAGTTCAGTTTAATTGGTTGTGTGCTTTGTGCGGTGGCTATGAAGCTGCGCGGATGGAGCATTTTATTTTGGTGCATGGCTACTGCTTCTTCTTTTTAATTCATATAGCACAGGTTATTAAAGCGGGATGGAATAACTTTAGAGCCATGGTGGCGGGTTTTGAAGTAGAAAATGAAACACCCGTTTTAAGCAGCAAAACCGAATTAAAGCAAAACAATGGCCTTTAAAATATTCAAACCGGGGAAGGAACTTACCGTGCAGCAACAAATAACGCGGCGTACAGTTCTTTCGTTTATGGTATTGAGTCTGTTTGCGGTGCTCGGGTATTTTACGTGGACGTGGTTATATCATCAGCCCGAACTGCCGGGACCCCGTGGAGGGGTACAAAAACCGTTAAGGCAGGTATTAGAAGCAAACGAAAAAATATTCAACAAAGCATTTAGCGGCAATCATCTTGCAAAAACCTTTCCGGTTGAAATGGCGGCAAAGAAGGTCAGGGTAAACGGTAACATTGGTTTGACTAACGACAATGACACCGCAAACTGGCAATTACATGTAGTACGAAATCCAGGCGATACACTACTGGTTTCATTAAGCGAAATAAAAAAGCTGCCAAAAACCGAAGTGGTGTTTGATTTTAAATGTGTGGAAGGCTGGAGCCAGGTTACCCGCTGGGCGGGAGTGAGGTATAGGGATTTTGCGGCCTTCTGCCATTTGGATACTACTTTGAACTATGTTGGCTTTACAACTCCCGATGGCGAATATTATGTAGGCATTGATATGCCTAGTGCTATGCACCCGCAAACGCTGCTGTGTTACGAAATGAACGGCCAACCACTGCCAATGAACCAGGGTTATCCCTTGCGAATGATAATTCCGGTTAAGTATGGTATTAAAAGCTTAAAGCGCATTGGCACAATTTATTTAAGTAGTGAAAAGCCTAAAGACTATTGGGCCGAACGGGGTTATGATTATTACGCGGGTTTATGATGGTGGAAAAAATTAAATGCGATTGTTGTATTACCGGCGGCGGACCTGCCGGTGTTATGTTAGGTTATCTGTTGGCACGGGCAGGGGTTGAAGTTGTAATACTTGAAAAACATAAAGACTTTTTTCGCGACTTTCGCGGAGATACAATTCACCCTTCCGCGCTTCAGTTAATGCACGAACTGGATTTGCTTGATCAGTTCTTAAAGATCCCGCACCAGAAACTTCCAAGGCTTAAAATAAATTTTGGCAATAAGGCCGTTAAGGTTTGCGACTTTTCTCATTTGCCGGTGCAGTGCAAATACATTGCCCTTATGCCCCAATGGGACTTTCTTAACTTTTTAGCTGAACAAGGAAGCAAATTCAAACAATTTAGAATTATCAAAGAGGCAGAAGTAAACGATCTTATTAAAGAAAACGGAATTGTAACCGGTGTAAAAGCGAAAACACCGCAGGGAGAAATAAATGTTTACACTAACCTGGTAGTTGGTGCCGATGGCCGGAGTTCCGTAATACGGCAGTTGGCGGATTTAAAGGTGGTTGAATCAGGAGTGCCTATTGATGTGCTTTGGTTACATATCCCTAAAGACCCTGCTTTGATTGAACAATCACTGGGGTATATAAACAACAACAAAATGATGGTGCTCACTGACAGGGCTACTTACTTTCAGTGCGGCTATATAATTCCTAAAGGAAAATTTGAGGAGATAAAGAGGCAGGGCCTGGAAAATTTCAGGGCAAACATTATCAGTTTGGCACCGGCCCTCAATTTGAATGTTAGCAGTATTGCCACCTGGGATGATATTAAGTTACTTACAGTGCAAATAAATCATTTACAACAATGGTATCTGCCAGGATTAATATGTATTGGCGATGCGGCACATGCCATGTCACCGGTTGGCGGGGTAGGCATTAACCTGGCCATTCAGGATGCTGTGGCTACCGCAAACCTTTTATCAGAAGCACTACCAAAAGGGCCTGTGCCTGTTGAATTGCTTAAGCAGCTTCAGCAGCGCCGCGCCAGGCCGGCACAATGGATTCAAAACATCCAGGTAATTATTCATAATAGGATAGTGAACCCTAATTTAAATCGAACTAACAAGTGGATGGCTATTCCACTTTGGCTTTTCCGGATATTCCCCTTTTTAACCCGTATTCCGGCCCGAATTGTAGGAATGGGCTTTAGACCCGAACATGTCCAAAAGTGATGGCAGCGTACTTTTACTTAAAAATTACCTTCAAAATTTTTATTTGTCCCGAATAAATTATATAACTTTAGCATAGCGATGGCCTAACTTCTACTTGAACCAGTAGTTAAGCTTTAAATTTTTGAGCTATGAAACCGCTTTACCTTACCTTAACTCTTACGCTTGGCTTATTGCGTTTTGGTTATGTTAATGCCGGTGAAAAAGCATTATGGGGTACAATGCTTAGCGGTGGCTCCAGTAATAAGGGAGTGATTTATAAAGTAAATCCCGATGGCAGCAATGGTGCAGTAGCAGTAACTTTTACCGGTGCAAACGGCGCTAATCCTTCGGGTAATATGGTTGAAGGCCCCGGGGATAAATTATATGGTACCACCACCGCAGGTGGACAATATAATTACGGAGTATTATTCAGTTTCGACCTCACCACAAATCAGTATGTAAAACTGCACGACTTTGATTCTGTATCAGGTTGGGCACCACGCGACCTGGTACTTTCTACCGATGGCAAAATTTATGGCACCACCGAAGCAGGAGGATTGCATAAAACCGGTACAGCTTTGCAGGGCTCAGGTATTGTTTACAGCTACGATCTGTCAAATGACAGCTTTACCAAACTTTTTGACTTTGACAGCACCAATGGCGAAAACCCGCAGGGGCTTATGCAGGCTTCGAACAATAAACTTTACGGATTAACGCGCCAGGGTGGAGCATATAATGCCGGTGTAATGTATAGCTACACACTGGGTGTCGGTATTTCTAAATTATTCGATTTTAACCCTGCTACTAACGGAGCTTTGCCTACTAATTGCAAACTAATTCAGGCGAGCGATAATAAACTGTATGGTATGACAACCTGGGGAGGCGCCGACAATATGGGCACTCTCTTTAATTTTGATATTGCCTCATACCGCTGGCACAAATTGTATGATTTTAATGGAGTAAATGGATCATATCCGAGCAGTTCATTGGTTCAGGCTAACAATGGTGTATTATATGGAGTTTCGCTTTATGGCGGCGATCATAACTACGGTGTAATTTTTAAGTATAATGTTTCTACAAATGGCTATGCTAACTTGTACAGTTTTAATGGCCCCCAGGGCGCTGTGCCGTTTGGTAGTATGATCCAGGGAAGCGATGACCTTCTTTATGGTATGACCAGCCAAGGAGGTGCCAATGGAACTGGAGTGATTTACGATTACAATATAAGTTCTGATAATTATGAAGTTGTACGGGATTGTGGCCCTGCTGCTGGCGATAATCCTATGAGCAATTTGCTGGAACTCGCAGGCACAACCGGCATTGCCAATGTTTCAGCCGAACAAATATCCCTATATCCCAATCCGGCTACCAGCCAGGTAATGATTGGTTACAATGGTTTTAAGGCAGAATCACTAAAGATATACGATTCCAAGGGCCAATTGCTTTTGGTAACTAAATACGAAAATCAGCTTCAAATCAGTGATCTTAGGCCCGGCATTTACTTTATAGAAATGCAAAAAGGGCAGGAATTTCTAAGAACCAGGTTTACTAAAATTTAGGAATCGGCTTTCCAAAACGGATGCGAATTCTTCATATTCTGAAGAAAATGTTGCAAAATCCCCACCTTTATTTAAATTTTAACAATTAACAAGCGTAATATGTGAGTTTTTTTTTGTGTATTTGCGGCTCATTAACTAACCCGATAAAAAACAGCTTACATGAAAAAATTTAGCAAAGTATTTTTAGCATTATCACTTTTAGTTCTTATGGCAGGTTGCTCTAAGGAAAACTACACAAAGTGGTTAACAAGTGGAACCTGGACCTTGAACAGTTACTCTTTGGAAACCAAAACCGTAACTAGCACTACTTTTCAGGTAGCAGTTGCAAACAACACTACAGTTACAACGGATGTGCTTGATGTACTCGCCAATGGCGTAGAAACCGTAACGACCACCACCACCACCGTGGGCACTACTACTTCAACCACTGTTGAAACACAAATTTATAAAAATGCCAGTACCTACTCTTTCACCAAAGGTGGTACTTACACAACATCTAATACTGGCAATCCGGTTTCTGACCAAGTAACCACAAATGGTGTACCGGGGCAAATAACGAATTTTACCACCGCAGTGCCTTCCACAACTGGTTCCACTGATGACTGGGCTTGGCTGGAAGACGGAAGCGTTAAAGACCAGATTCAACTAAATAAATACGGAAATGTTATGATAAAGCTGTCTAAAAGTTCTATGACCTGGAGTTACAATCCCTCTAGTAATTCTAAAAATACAGTAGCCCAAGGTAATGATAATGTTACAACAAATGTAGTATCTACTACGACCGATACATGGTCATTCTCTAAATAATTATAAATGAACATTAAAAGAGCCGGTCAATTTTTTTGACCGGCTCTTTTGTTTTTATGCACAGCCAATAGATCTATCTCAAGGCCACAGCAATGGCGGCAAAACTCACCTTCGTATTTTCAACTGATAGAATAGTTTGCAGGCAGGCCTCGGCAGTTGCGCCGGTTGTAACCACATCATCCACCAATAAAATGTGTTTCCCTTTTAATTGCGTTGCATCTGCAACCGAAAATATATGAGCCACATTACCGTAGCGGTCAAATCTGTTTATTCCTGTCTGCGAAACGTTTTCATGAACCCTCTCAAGGGCGGTAGACGACCACGGTATATTAAGCGTAGTTGACAGCGCCTCGGCAAAAGGATCGCATTGGTTATAGCCCCGCTTTTTCAGTTTTTTCCAATGCAATGGCACCGGTACTATCAAATCAATATTTTTTATCACTGAGTTTTCCTGCTTCAGCAAATGGCCAAACATTTTGCCCAGGTAATCGCCCACATCTTTTCTTCCGCGGTATTTAAGCTGGTGCAAAAGCTGCTGTACATTTTCGCCTTTCTGAAATTGAAATAAGGTTGCCGCACCTTGTACGTCAACTCTTCCCCAAAAACGTTTCATCAAAGTATTTTCCGGATTATTCCAGTGTTCGGACTGCGGCAATTCGCTTTCGCATTTAAAACACAAAACCTCCTCGCCACTCATCAATTTGCCCGAGCAGGCAACACAAACATTCGGATAAAAGAGGTCAAAAAGGTCAGTAAGATATTCGATTATTGTTTGTCTCATTTGGTATCAAACCAACAGAATTTTTGTGTTAATCTGTGAATCTGTGGCCAGCCTTTAATTATAAATATGCGAACAAGGATTTATTTCACAATAATAATTTGCTCGTCGCTTAGTATCTCCTTATCGCCCTTAAACTTCAGCAATAGCCTCGCCACTGTTACTACATCCTTTTGGCAATATTCAACAATGCGCGCAAGTCCCTTCTCCTGCCAGTAAACGCGGCAAACATCTTTACCGTCAATATCGTCCTTAGGTGTAGGGATTCCAAAAACTTCTGCCAGCAATTTCAACGAAGTATAGTTCTTATAGTCTCCAAACTTCCACAACTGCATCGTATCCACGTCGGGCATTTCCCAGGGGCGTTTCCCAGCCACGTCAAACATTTCGGGCAGGTCCAGTTGATTGATAAGCAGCCGGCGCGAAATAAAAGGCATATCAAATTCGCGGATGTTGTGCCCGCAAAAATGATAACGTTCGGTATCAGCAAAGCTTTTGCCCAGCGTGGCTATAAATTCCTCCAGCAGCATTTTCTCATCCTCGCCCGAAATAGACTTCACCCTGAATATTTTCCGGTTTGCGTCCTTGTCATAATGAATGAACCCCATAGAGATGCAAATGATCTTCGCAAACTCAGAGTAAACACCTGCCCGCTTCAAATAACCTTCCTCCGGTGTTTCATTCTCGCTGCGTAAGGTGGAGTGCTTTATAGCCCATAACTCCTTCATAGGTCCGCTCAATTCGGCAAATGAACCAAACTGCGGAACAGTTTCTATATCAAGAAAGATCAGATTATATAAATTGATATGGGCAAGCACTGTTTTATTTATTTCAGGTATTAATCATTTCTTGTTATGATGATAATGAAAATCACCATTCTATCTTATTTTCAAGTGCTAAATTTAATAAGCAATTTCAAAGTATAGCTATGAGATCGTTTTGGAGCGAAATACCCATGCTGCGCGTAGCCTTCCCTCTAATGCTTGGCATCGGACTCGAAATTGCCTTTGACAAGCTACCCGGTAGCATTTCGAAAGGAGCTATGATAGTATT
>JAQBNQ010000172.1 GCA_028288545.1 Bacteroidota bacterium | reverse complement strand
TTTTATTTAAGTGTTGCGGCAAAGGTTAATAATGCATCCGGTTCCGCATGTCCAACATTTGGCCAGTTGTCGAATAGCCATTTTAGGGCGATTGGCAGAATCACTATATCTTGCTTCTTTAAATTCCCTTATGAAAAAACAGGAATATCTTTTGGAACTGATTAAAAGTATGAACGCCAATGAGCGCAGGTACTTTAAATTGTTCAGTGGGGTACAACCGGGCGAGAAAAGATATTTGCAGTTATACGAAGCCCTGGAAAGTGAAGAACGCTACGACGCCGAAAAGCTTTGCAAACAACTTGGTATTAAGCCCAAACAGTTAACTGACGATAAACAGTATCTACAACAAATTTTATTGCAATGCCTTCGAAATTTTGAAGAGATATCTTCTGATACCAAGGCGGAGCAAATTATTCATATTGGCCGGGAAGATGCCTGGGTTTTGATGTCAAGAAGATTACATGCACACGCGCTTGACATTGCTGAAAAAACACTGGTGAAGGCCTGGGAGTTTGAAAGATTTGAACTGATAGCCGATCTGTTATCCATCAAATGGGTCTGCTTGTATAACATGGAGCAGTTTGAAGAATTGACTGAATCAAATGAGCAGAAAAAAGTTGCGGAGATATTAGCCGAGTTGACTGAGTTGAACACGCTGAGGGGAAGAGTCGTAGCACTGGAGAGAAAACGCGGAGATAAATCTGATTTCAAAAAAATTCTGCAACACCCATTGCTAAAAATGAAGCCGGATAAGCTGCTTAGCCTTAGGGCACAAATTGCGTGGTTTGAAACAATGATAAAGTGCCTTATTGGAGGGGAGTTTGATTACACTAAGGCGCTGGAAATAGGCCGATTGCAATGGGCGCATTACGATAAGCACCCTACTGTAAAAAAGGTGAACCCGCTGGTATGGATACTAAGTTACAGTTATCTTGCCAATACCGAGTTGGGTGCCGGCAATGGCCTGAATGCATTGAAGGTGTTAGAGAAAATGGAGAATTTATTGAGTGATCCAACAATGCCGTTAAGCAAGGCTACTCTTACCGCTTTAAAAGCACACGTTTTTGTATTGCGCACAGAAATACTCTTTAATCTTCAACGCTTTAAAGATGTAGTTTCGGAGGTTGCCAAGGCTAATGCCTATATTGAACAGCGGCCGGTTTACGAAAGGATAATTGTTCTGTTTTATCATACCCTGGCCTTGCTACATTTAAAACAAAGCGAATCTGCAGTTAACAGCCTGGAAGAACTTTTACAATTAAACACAGAGCAGAGACTGGATATACAAACATTTTTACGCCCTGTGCAGATATTGGCGCAACTGGATATGGGCAATTATCAATTGGTTCCATACCTCGTTAAGTCTGCAAGGGCCTGGATGAAACGAAAGAAAATCTCATCGCCGGAAGTAGAATTGTTTTTGAGTTTTACTTACGCAATTGCCCGGGCTCCGGAACCACGACGCAGAGAGCATTGGTTAAAGATTCAGAAAGCATTAGATGCCGGAGAAATGAAGCTGTTGGATAAAGAGCTTAACTTAAAAGTGTGGCTGGAAAGTAAATTGGCCAGAAATTAATACCTGCACTATTGGACTTATTGAATCCTGAAATCGCCGTGGCCGCGATAATACATAGAGTCGCGGGAAGTATAGAACGCATAATACATGCGATAGTTATTGTTTTTGTGGAAAGCGGTAGCTTCTCTAAAATCAAAGCCCAGGGTAATAGGTTCCGCGTAAAGCAGATAAGTGTTGAAGTAGATCAGATCAAATTTAGAGTTGACACATACCACTTTTAATTTGCACTGTTGCTCCGGTGTAATGTTGCAAATAAATAAGCCATTGGATGGGTTGGGACAGGCCGGAGAAAAACTGACCTTGCCGGTAAGGGTGTCGAAGAAACTGAATGTATCAGTAAAAGCAACCAGATTACTATCCTGAAGTGACCAGATTACCTCGTTGTTCCAATCCGTTGTGTCGATGGAACTTACACGGCATTCGTTATCCGTAACCGTGTACTTTGAAAAATCAACCACGGCAACTGTGGTCTTTTTACAGGAAGCAAAATATATGAGCAGGACAGGAATGATGAATAAGAGGTAAAACTTTTTCATTGATAGGAATTGAAATGGTTTTACATCCTTGTTTCTTTAGGAACGGTTTTCTTTTTTATGAAACCACCTGTATTAATAGAAAGCGTTAAGTAATTAAGTACCTGGCCTTGTGGCAAGGGTTCCAGGGCATAAGTAAAGTCGATTTGCTTGATGTGCAAACCAAGGCCGAAAGATATGCCCGGAATGCTTCTGCGCGTAGTTAAAGACAATTCCTGTTGGCGAAGGTGGTTATAGGCGATGTCAATTCTTACGATCTTTTTGATATTGATCTCGATGCCGATGATAATGTGACGCATCAACTTATCGGCGATGTATTGCTTGGGTTTTGTTTGAGACGAATCGAGGAAAAGATTTGTTTGCTGATCGGCGGGATTGTCGTAACGGATATCCCAGGTGGTTAAGTGGTGGAATGTAAAGTGGAACCTGAAAGGTACCTGCTTAAACCCGAACGAAAGACCGGCCTGGAGGTCGAAGGGAATTGGTTCGTTTACACCTTTGGTATAGGGTTTAAATTGTCCGCCTAAGTTTTTTGCAACGATGGTTGCTGTAACATGATGTGCTGTATCGTTGACCATTACTGCCAGGTCGCCGGCCATACCAACCGAACTCCAATGCGCTAATTGCGAATAAACAAACTTGGCATTTGCACCTACTGAAAATATTTTACCAAACTGGTATCCATAACCTGCATAAGCATTCATTTCGCCGGCTGTGAAACTTCCTATAACATTCGCCACGTCATCTGTTTCTTTGAAATTTCCGTAGGCGATATATTGTAATCCAAAACCAAAGGTGCCTGGTATTTTAAAATTGCGAACGTAGCTTGCATTGCCAAAATCAATACCGCCCGGATAAATGCCTGTACCAAACATGGCCATTTTGTTCATAGCAGGATTGAGGGCTGCTGGGTTTGAAAGCTGAACGCTGGGGTCGTGATCGACAATAGTAAGATTGGTGCCACCCAAGGCTGCGATGCGGGCTGAAGGAGGCAATGCCAGGAAGTCGTAACTAACTGAACCGCCGATTTGCGCTGTTGCAAATTGAGTATATAAAACCGAGAGGAAAAATAAAATCCGTTTCAACCGCTATTTAATTTTGACGCTAATTAACGGAATGAAACGGATATTATTTTGACAACCTTACTTTTTTATCCGTTACGAGGGTTAAAAGTTCGCAGTAAAGGTTGTTGGAAGTGGGCAGTCCCGCAGCTTTATGCGGGATGATGGGCTACACTTTGGCTGGGGCTCACATCTATCCACTCAGGAATTCAGGCAATTTATCCGAATAGTTCAACCTTATCCATTCTTCAAGTGCCAAACGCACACCGTCAATATTTTTCATCAACATCCTCGTCCGCAAATCGCAGTACAGTATAACCGAGTGAATCCAATTTCCTCTCTTTCTTTAAATCCTTTTGATAAGTTTCTTCATAGTGATGGGTAATTCCATTAAGTTCAATAACCAATTTCAATTCTTTGCAAAAAAAATCGCCGATGTAGTTGTCAATAGAGCGCTGACGAAGAAATGCAAATCCCAACATTTGCCTATTCCTAAGTAATTCGCACCATATTCTTACTTCCGACCGGGTACTATTTTTACGTAAAGCACGGGTAAGTGGTTTTAGCTTTTTATTGTAGCTATTATTGCTGTTGGCGCACATTTAGCTAATATATACAAAAAATAAAAAGATGGTTAGGGCTTGTTTTTTCGGGAGGTTCCCAAGGAAAAATTCTCTCATCCCCCGAATAAATTTTTCTGCGAAAAATGTATCTGCCCCCTTCAAAAAGGGGGACGTTAATGCAGCCCATTTAAGGATATGTTAATGTCAGGTCGGCTGTTTTGTATTAAAGTCCCTCTTTGAAGAGGGCAGATTTGTTTTTCAATTTTTGAAAAATAAATCGGGAGATGAGAGAAACGTTAATCTGGAGATCAACCCAATCATGTTGGACTAATCCCCAAAGTTAGATTTACCTGTAACTGCTGCAATGCTCTCATCCCCCGAATAAATTTTTCTGCGAAAAATGTATTCTGCCTCCTTCAAAAGGGGGACGTTCACTACAACCTTACTTTTTCTCTTCTTTTACTAACAAGGCGGCCATGTCGATGCCATTTTTCACCTTATTTTTCATCAGGGCAAGTTCCACCACCTCGTCCATGGTTTTAACGTAGTTGAACTTCATGTTTTTGATATAGTCCTGGTTAATCTGCTCCACGTCCTTGCGGTTGCGTTCGCACATGATTATTTCCTTTATACCTGCACGTTTTGCTGCCAGTATCTTTTCTTTAATTCCGCCTACAGGCATTACTTTTCCGCGTAGCGTTATCTCGCCTGTCATAGCCAGGAAAGGTTTAACCCTCCGTTGAGTGAATAATGAAGCCAGCGAAGTGAGAATAGTTATACCGGCACTAGGGCCATCTTTAGGCACGGCACCTTCAGGGAAGTGTATGTGTAAATTTACCCTGCTAAAAATATCGGGGTTAATGAAAAGCTTATCGGCGTTCGCTTTTAAATAAGTAACGGCAGTGCTGGCAGATTCTTTCATTACATCACCAAGGTTACCTGTTATTGTTAGCAAGCCTGTTCCTTTACTTAAGGTACATTCAATAAAAAGTATGTCACCACCAACCTGGGTCCATGCTAAACCAACTGCAACACCGGGTATGTTTTCCTCGGTGTAAATACTCTTATCAAATCTTTCGGGGCCAAGTATTTTACTTAGCTCCTCGTCTTTAATAGAGGTATTGTATTTTTCACCCAGGGCAACTCTTTTTGCCACGTTTCTCATCACTGAAGCAAGTTGCCTGTCCAATTCCCGCACTCCGCTCTCTTTGGTGTACTCTTCTACTAAGCGCTCAAGAACCTTATCATTAAGTACTACCTGTTTAGGTTTTAAGCCGTGGTTGGCCAATTGTTTAGGCAGCAAATGCTTTTTAGCGATCTCCATTTTTTCCTCTACCGAATATCCTTCCAGCGCAATGATCTCCATTCTATCGCGCAAAGCGGGCTGAATGGTTTGAAGTGAGTTAGCGGTAGCTACAAAAAGTATCCGGCTTAAATCATATTCCAGTTCAAGGTAGTTATCATAAAAAGCCGCATTCTGTTCGGGGTCCAGTACTTCCAACAATGCACTGGATGGGTCGCCTTTATAATCGCTGCCTACTTTATCTATTTCATCCAATATAAAAACCGGGTTTGATGAACCCGCCTTTTTTAAGGACTGAATAATTCTACCGGGCATTGCGCCTACGTATGTTTTCCTATGTCCGCGTATTTCAGCTTCGTCGTGTAAACCGCCCAGAGATATACGTACGTACTTTCTTCCAAGCGCACGGGCCACTGATTGACCAAGAGAGGTTTTGCCAACGCCGGGAGGGCCTACCAAACAAAGTATAGGGCTTTTCATATCGCCCTTTAATTTTAAAACGGCCAGGTATTCGAGAATACGGTCCTTCACTTTATCAATACCGTAATGATCGTGGTCTAATACTTTTTTTGCGTTTTTAATATTGAAATTATCCTGGGTATAAATACCCCAAGGATGTTCAAGTATTAAGTCGACATAGTTTAAGGTAACAGAGTATTCTGCAGCTGCTGGATTCATGCGATTGAGTTTATCCAACTCCTTGTCAACCTGGTCCTTCGCTTTTTTCGGCAACTTCATTTTTTCAGCCTTCTCGCGCAAACGCTGTACGTCCTTATCGGCCGAGTTC
>JAQBNQ010000152.1 GCA_028288545.1 Bacteroidota bacterium | reverse complement strand
TTATCCGCGTACATAATTACTTTGCCGTTAGAGTTACGCGCTGCACGGCCCGATACCTGTATCAGGCTTCGGCGGTTACGCAGAAAGCCTTCTTTGTCGGCATCTAATATGGCCACCAACGAAACTTCAGGTAAGTCCAATCCATCACGTAATAGGTTCACGCCTATCAGCACATCAAATTTTCCTAAACGCAGGTCGCTGATAATTTCTACACGTTCCAGCGTATCCACCTCGCTATGTATGTAACGGCACTTTACGTTGATGCGGCCTAAGTATTTATTCAACTCCTCGGCCATGCGCTTGGTAAGGGTTGTGATGAGTACCCGCTCGTTTTTCTTAACGCACTCGTCAATCTCTTCCATCAGGTCGTCAATTTGATTTAGACTAGGGCGAACCTCGATAGGTGGATCTAATAAACCGGTTGGACGAACAACCTGTTCAACAATTAAGCCGCCGGTTTTTTCCATTTCATAATCACCGGGTGTGGCGCTTACATAAATTGCCTGGCTCACTATCTTTTCAAACTCATGAAAATTAAGCGGCCTGTTATCAAGCGCAGAAGGCAACCTGAAACCATACTCCACCAAATTCATTTTACGGCTTCTATCCCCGCCATACATACCGCCAATCTGCGGAATAGTAACGTGGCTCTCATCAATCACTAACAAAAAGTCATCCGGAAAATAATCGAGCAAACAATATGGCCGCGTTCCTTTTGCGCGGCGATCGAGGAAGCGCGAGTAGTTTTCTATGCCCGAGCAGTAACCCAACTCGCGCATCATTTCCATATCAAATTCAACGCGCTCTTTTAAGCGGGCGGCTTCTATGTGTTTGCCGGTTTCCCTAAAGTAATTACACTGTGTATCCAACTCCAGCCGTATCTCATCCAATATCAGCAGCAACTTATCTTTAGCTGTAACATACAGGTTGGCAGGAAAGATGGCCACGTTAGTCAACTTGCCCAGGGTTCTGCCGGAGGATGGCTCAAAGCTTTCTATCTCTTCAATCTCATCGCCAAAAAAAGTAACGCGATATGCATAATCTACATAAGGCAAAGCTACTTCCACTACATCGCCTTTTACTCTAAAGGTTCCGCGGCCCAGATCATCGGAGCGCGAGTACAAACTCTGCACCAGAGTATGGAGAAAAGGATTGCGCCCGATATTCTGCGAAGTGCGGATGCGGATAATGCCGTTCTCATAATCAACCGGGTTGCCCATACCGTATATGCAACTTACCGAGGCCACCACAATAATATCGCGCCGGCCCGAAAGCAACGAGGCGGTGGTTCTTAACCTCAGCTTATCAATCTCCTCGTTAATGGAAAGATCCTTTTCAATGTAGGTACCGCTGCTAACAATATAGGCCTCCGGCTGATAGTAATCGTAATACGAAACAAAGTACTCCACCGAGTTATCCGGAAAGAACTGTTTGAACTCGCCATACAATTGCGAAACCAGCGTTTTGTTATGCGTCAATATCAGCGTGGGCCTTTGTACACTTTGAATCACATTGGCCACCGTAAAGGTTTTACCCGAACCCGTAACGCCAAGCAACACCTGGTCGCGGTCGCCGTTGCCGATGCCCTCGATGAGTTGTTTAATCGCCTCTGGCTGATCGCCGGAAGGTTGGTATTTGGTGGTTAGGTTAAAGTCCATAATTATTTGCGGGGTGTAAATTTACGGCTTTCCTTTTTGTAAGTAAAGCTTATCTGCAAGATGTGAGGGTTTCCCCGTACCGATTTGCATCGGTACGGGGCCGGGCGATCCGCTCCAAGCCCGAAACGGTCTTTCCGCTTCTATCCCTAACCCAAAAGCAGAAAACAGAGGCTGTTTCTAAAATAGATAAAAATAGAAACTCCATCTCCCCAACACATAACTTATTAAAGCTTGACAATCAATAAATTATGCCTCATTCTCACACACCCTGTTCCCCAAAAAGTAGAAATAATAGAAACCCCATTAAATACCTGATTTTAAGCCACTTATATTTTTAGTCAATCTAATAATGTATAATTTATTTTAATGTGTGTTGCGGGGCTAGAGGGATTTCATTACCCGCCTAAGGCGATTCGGTGGTTACAACAGGGCCGCCGAATTTCAAATAGCAGAATCGGAGATACCATCAGATTCAAATAATTTATATATTCGGTCCTACGTAACCCCAAAGCTAAACCCCCAGCCCATGCGTAAAAAATTACTTCCCTTTTTATTGATAGCCATGCTTTTTGTTTTACCCGGCTGTATTGCCATGGAAGGCTTAATTGAATCCTCCATCGGGTTTGTGATAGACGCCGGGGAAGCCGATGAAGAAGCCGGAATGCTGGAAGGCGATTTTAAAGCAAAATTTGCACCCGAATTTGAAAACGGAAAATTAAAGATAGTATGGGGCGAATCGGAAGTAACATATAGAAACGGGGCTACGCGCATCGTTTTAAAAACCGAATTTGGAACCGAAATTGAACTCGAACCCTGGGGCCGCGACTCGGTAAGATCGCAAACCGGAGCCGCCATGAGCCTGGACCGCGCAGAAATTTATAAGGCCGTGGCCAACGAGGGCAGGGTTTTATCCAAGCCATCTGCAACAGAGGGGCAACTGAAGTGTACGTTTAAAAGGAACTCGGCGGTGCTGGTACTTTCGGCTAAAAACGGATGGTACACGGTGGCCACCGGGGCTAATAAAGTAGGCTACGTAAACGCGGCTGATAATACCATTACTCCATTATTTGAAAACACCCGCTACCGCAACGGACAAAAGCCACCTGGCAATTATAGTTTTTGCAGCGCCTGCAATGGTGCCGGCGCCGTGTGGCGACCCACAACCTGCACCGCCTGCTATGGCGGCGGCTCAAAAAATTGCGTTTGTGGCATTGATGCCACCAAACAATGTTTTTTATGCGGCGGCACACGAAGCCGCGATTGCAGCTCGTGTTTTGGAATGGGTTCTAAAAACTGCAGTTCCTGTTCTGGTGAAGGGAGTAAATCCTGTATATCCTGCTTTGGGCAGGGCTCCAAAAATTGTATGGCCTGCTTTGGTAATGGATGTGCAAAGTGCAACGGGAAAGGCAAACTGCCCTGCATGGCCTGCAACAGCAAAGGCCGCATAGCTTGCCACGCCTGCCATGGCCGCGGAGCCAGCACCTGCCAAAACTGCCACGGCTTGGGCAAAACCGAATGCACCGCTTGCAAAATAAACCCTAACAACACCTGCAACTACTGCCACGGATCCGGCAAACTAAGTTGCGATAAATGCCAGGGCAAAGGCAGTAGCCAGGTGCAGTTTTTATGTTTAAAATGTAAGGGAATTGGGGAGGTGATGCAGTGAAAGGCTGCTTTTTACTTACTGTTGAGGCCCTATTAATATTTGAGCGGATTTCGTTCAGTATCTCCAAAAGGAAACTTCCGCAACTCCCCTCTTTTTATAAATTTACTTTTGGGAAAAGCACTGATAAGTTCCGAAGAAAATGAACTGAATAAACGGATAAAGAGGGTCACGGAAATTGGCTATAAAGGATGTAATAGATTACCTAGGCACTGCGGAGACTTTTAAAAAGTAATATGGGCAAGCTAAAAAAAATAAATACCGAGCAGCAACTTTTAAAAGATGTTGCGGCACTTATTGAGGAAAGCAAGCAACACGTTGCCCAAACAGTAAATGCCACACTTACCTTGTTGTATTGGCGAATTGGTAACCGCATAAGCACAGAGACGCTCCAAAACAAGCGCGGCGGCTATGGTGAGCGGATTGTCGCGACGCTGTCGCGACAATTGGTAGAGCAATATGGCACTGGGTTTACCGAAAAGAATATGCGCCGGATGATCCAGTTTGCCGGGGTTTTTCAGGATAAAGAAATTGTCGTATCGCTGATACGACAATTGAGTTGGACCCACATCATTGCATTAATACCGCTTAAACAGCCCTTGCAACGTGAGTTTTATGCCGAAATGTGCCGGATAGAAAGATGGAGTGTAAGAACACTTCGTGAAAAAATTGATAGTATGCTTTACGAACGTACAGCTATCAGCAAAAAGCCGGGGCAATTGATAAAACAAGAACTAAAACAACTTAGGGATGAGGATAAACTAACGCCCGACCTGATTTTCAGAGACCCGTATTTTCTTGATTTTCTTGGTTTGAAAAATACATTCAATGAAAAGAACCTGGAAGATGCCATTTTAAGAGAGTTAGAGAGCTTTATATTAGAGTTGGGGCAGGGCTTTACTTTTGTTGAACGCCAAAAAAGAATGGTTATTGATAGGGAAGATTTTAGGCTTGATCTGCTCTTTTACCACCGCAAATTAAAACGCCTGGTTGCCATTGATCTTAAATTAGGGAAGTTTAAAGCAAGCTACAAATCGCAAATGGAATTATACCTGCGCTGGCTGGAAAAGAATGAAATGCAGGCTGGCGAACAAACGCCAGTAGGCTTAATACTTTGTGCCGAAGGAAATAAGGAGCAAATAGAACTATTACAACTAAGCAAGGCAGGGATTAAAGTAGCTGAATACCTGACTGAACTGCCCAGCAAAAAATTACTGCAACAAAAGTTACACCAGGCCATAGAAATATCGAAAAAGCATATTGAAAACAGGGAGTGAATGAAACAATTTGGCAACCGCTGGTTGCCAAATTAGCTGCAATACAAAAGCGAAAAACGCATGACGGCTGAAGAACTAATACAACCAACTGTTACCGCGGCACGATAAATGCCAGGGCAAAGGCAATAGCCAGGTGCAGTTTTTGTGTTTAAAATGTAAGGGGATTGGGGAGGTGATGCAGTGAAATAGCATGACGCGGCTGCAGATTTGTAGGTTAAATTATATTCTGTCAATTTCGGATGGATGTGAAAAACCTGATGAATGCACTTTAAAATTTCGGTAAAATTTAAACTATTTTTTATATTTACTTTATAAATAAGAATAATTGGAATTGTCATTTCAGGATAGAGATATCAGGGCCATTTGTGAAGACGAGCATAAAGCCAAACAGGTTTACGGGGATGACGTGACAAAATACTTACAAACACGTTTGGCAGATTTTCGTGCTTACAAGTCATTAAAAGATGTTATTGTTGGCCGCTTAACGGAACTTACCCCTGTCCCTAATCTTAGTTACAAAATAGATTTGTGTGGAGAACATTGTATGGTAATTTGTCCTAATCATGTAAAGTTGGATTACCTTGAAGATGGGATTGTAAATCTGTCAAAAGTAAGCCGGATTCAAATTTTAAAAATTGATCGACTAAAATGAATACAGTAACCAATTTTGAGCCTAATTGGGCATCACCCCCCGGCGCTACAATTGCAGATATTTTATCGGAACAAGGACTTTCGGTTCCAAAATTTGCAAAGGAGATGAATGCTACTACTGATTATGTCAATGAATTATTAGGTGGCTATATAGGTATTACCGAGGATATTGCGGATAAATTAGAATCAATTCTTGGGGCATCGGCTGAGTTTTGGTTGAGGCGTGAAAATCAATATCAAGAGGATTTTAAACGAGTAAAGATTTTAGAGGAGGAAAAATGGGTTAAGGAATTGCCGGTCGCGGATATGGTCAAATTTGGGTGGATAAAGCAAACCAAAAACAAAGTAGCGGAATGCTTAAGGTTTTTCAATGTTGACAGTGTACAGGAATGGCGAAGAGAATACGAAGAAAAAATTGAAGCAATTGCATTTAGAACGAGTACTACATTCAAAGCCGAAAATGCTGCAGTGACGGCATGGTTGAGACAGGGCGAAATTAGCGGTGAAAAAATAGAATGCGGTCCTTGGAGTGAGACTTTATTTGAAGAAAAGTTGAAAGTTGCACGTATGTTAACCAGAAAAAAGAACCCGAAGGAATTTCTTCCGGAACTGATAAACATGTGTGCAGAGTGTGGCGTTGCAGTTGCTATAGTACGGTCACCTGCGGGTTGTCGTGCAAGTGGTGCAACTAAATTTATTAATCAACATAGGGCCCTACTATTGTTAAGTTTTCGATATCTCTCTGATGATCAATTTTGGTTTACCTTCTTTCATGAGGCAGGACATATTCTGCTGCATGGCAGTAAATCCTTTTTTTTAGAGGAAGTTGGCGGCGAGAAAGAAAGGAATCATGAAGAAAGGGAGGCTAATATTTTTGCTGGCGAAATGCTAATCCCCCGTGATTTGCAGTCTAAACTCCCAGAGATTCGCGGTAATAAACGCAACATAATAAATTTCGCTGCGGAAGCGGGAGTGTCTCCTGGGATAGTAGTGGGACAACTTCAATACAGAGGATTCATAAGTCCCAAATATTTGAATGCATATAAGAGAAGATATAATTGGGACGACATAGCCCCTTAAGATTAACTATGAATCTGAACGAGAAGAATCTGGATTCGATTCTTTGCGAGGCTCTAAACCAAAATGATCTGGATGCGATAAAACCAGTATTATGATTAGCTAATGATGATTTTGATGGCGCAATTTAGCCGCCAAAATATTTATAATCACCGGGGCTTTTCTGCCAGTTGCACAAGGCGTCCTCTAATACTTGCATACCAAAGAATAAGTTTAGGTGCGCATTTAAGTTAATAAGCAGGGCTTCTAAGTCAGGTATAGTCAGATGTGCATTTTCATCTCCACAAAACAATAGACGCCCGCCGGGAACTGGCCCCGTGGCACCCAGCATATAAGCAGAACCTGGTTCTATCGGGGCCAATGATAGTTTTCCTATCATTGCCAAATAATCAAATTTACCCATGCGACCAAAACTTATTACAGCTGACATTTTATTGTATAATGCGTCAAAAATGGCCGCTGGGGATGAATCTGTTCTTTGAGATATCTCATCAATAA
>JAQBNQ010000107.1 GCA_028288545.1 Bacteroidota bacterium | reverse complement strand
TAGGCATTGAAACCGCCGAGGAGCAGTTGGATGCATTGAGCGTTCTTAGCTATAAAGAACAAGCGGATCTATTGGCGGAAGAGGTGAAATCTATTGCAGCAAATAAATCTGATGGAAAAGATGTACTTAACTTTTACCTGCAACAAAACCTCGACAGCCTTTCGGCAAACGATATAGACAGCAAAATGCCGGACAAGTTTTACAAGGCCATAGTAACTGACAGAAACGCCCGCATGGCTGAAAGGATTACCAGAATCGCTTCTGAGCAACCAACCTTTATCGCTATTGGCGCTCTGCATTTACCCGGTGAAAAGGGAGTGATAGCCTTGCTGCGCAAAAAAGGATTTATAGTAGAGGCTGTAACTAAATAAAAAAAGGAGATGTGTTGATAACACATCTCCTTTTTTAACTCTCCTGAAAGAGTTCTTCTAATGAGTTAAATGGAACTCTTCGTTTCCTTTCAACAAATTAAGGTGGCTTTTATCCAATTTTAATATGCGGTATTGCTTAGGGTTGGTAGCATCTGAATCATCACGCAGTTGCAGGTCTTCTTCGCTGTTTAACAAAGCCCATTTGCCGCTGCCAATGTGTGGATGCGCAAGGGTATCAATAAAGCGGAAAGTATCTCTTAAAATAGGACGGGTCATTAATACGCTATCATAAGCCAGTGTATCAACCGTAATAGTTGAATCGTGTACAAAAGTGTATGAGGTCCATGTTTCGGCGTAAACGTAATTATCCGCTAAAACCAGTTGGTATTTTTGAAAGGTGGTATCGTAATAGCGGCTCATATCCTGCCCTGCAAGAATGTATGAACTGTATTTCCAGGTACCAACAATTTCCTTTACAAAAGCTTTGCGGTTGCAGGCTGTTAGCACCACAAAAAATACGATAACAACGAATAGAATTTTCTTCACGTGTATTGTTTTATGCTTGTAATATTAGGATTATTTTTTCTTGCTCATATATAATTGCGAGCTATCGTTGCGCAATTGTACATGGTCGGCAGTTAAATTGAAGATAGTGTACTTCCGCTCGTTGGTATAAGTGTAAGGCACATAAACGGTATCTACCAGGTTATAAGCGGTTACGGTATTATCAAGCACAATCATCTCGTCGTTATTGGTAAAAGTGTAGGTACCTGCAATTGGGGTAGTAACGGTATCGGCAGTAAGGTTGCCGTTAATTACGGTATCAAAAGTGGTGGTATAGTATTCTGTAAACTTATTGTCGGCCGTAAAGGTGATGTAATATCCGGCGTGTTGGTTTTGGAACTGTTGGGTCTGGTCTACATTGTACAAAAGGTACTTATAAACGTTCCAGGTACCAGCCAGGTCGGCTTTATATGTTTTCTCCTTATTACACCCTGCAACAAGCACTACTATCATCAGGAGGGATAAAATTTTCTTCATACGGGTTAATTTTCTGATTGTCGAAGATAAAAAAGAAATCAATTCAGCCATTTTTTTTGCAAAATCAATTTTGCCGGTAAAACTGCGAACTATGAAAGACGGCTAAAAGGAGGTTTGTGGTTGTATTTGAGCTAGGATTTGTGAGCTAATTCCTCAAAAATACCCGTGGCCTTATTTTTTCTGACATTATCCCAGTTAAAAAAGCGGCCGTTCATGGCCACAAAAACCCCGTTTTGAAGGGTTTGTACAAACGCCAGCGCACTACCCAGGTTAAATAACCCGTCGGAACTGCCAAATTTGTAAGGTATCATAGCGCCCGTAAGTACAATGGTTTTATCCAACTTCGCTTCACCCAGTGCACGGGCTGTTACTTCCATGGTGTCGGTACCGTGAGTGATGATTATTCGTTTTTCGCTACACTGTTTGCAGTGCGAAACAATGAGGTCGCGGTCGGCGTCGGTCATTTCCAAACTATCAATCATCATTAAGGTGCGCACTTCAACCGGTAAATTGCTGCGGCCCAGGTTTAATATCTCGGGCAGGTGCGTGTTTTTAAAATAGAGGCGCCCACCTATTTCATCGTACTCTTTATCAAAAGTTCCACCGGTTATTAGTATTTTAATGGTCATAGTGTTTAAATAAGGGACAAAACTAAAAATTCAATAACACTAGTCTTCATTGTTCTTTACAAACGCTGCATGGACCGGTGCCGGGCATGGCCTGCCTTCACCTTTCATAGCTACCCATAATACTTCATTAAATTTAGCATCCGGTGCGCGGTCTTCGGCTTCAAAATCAAATTGCTCGCTCATGCGTTGCCATTGATTCATAGCGGTGTTTAAATCATCCAGGTTTGTTTGAGGCGGCTTTACACTATAAGGGTTCATATTGGGTTGCTCCATAAAGCTGCGCCACATAGGGGTGGCCGCTGCATCGTATTGACTCATGGGTGGCAATCCAAGTATTAATTCAATGGTGCGCAAAACCGATGAGGTGGAATAGATCGTGTGGTCAACAAAATTGCGCTTAACAAACCCTCCGGCCAGGTACAAAGTGCTGCGGTGGGCATCCACATGATCTGCGCCAGCCTGTGCGTCATCTTCAACAATAAAAACTGCGCTTTCTTTCCAAACAGAACTGTGGCTTAGGCAATCAACAAACATTCCAACCGCTAAATCATTATCGGCTACCTCGGCAGCAGGACTGTGTTTACCCGCTTTCAATCCCTCAGTATGATCATTAATAAGGCGCAGTGTATTTAATTGCGGCAGTTGGTTGATAGCAAGTAGCGAATCAAAATCTTTTTGCCATTGATGAAACCGCGTTGTATCGCGCACAGATTGATCCCAGCTGGTATAATATGGACAAAAGTGATCTTTCAATACCGGGATGTTTGGTTTGTAGTCATCAGCAAACTCGCCATAGGTACGGTATGTTACGCCGTACTTTTTGCACAGGTTCCAGATAAAACCATTTTTAGTATTGGCTACTTCGCGATTGCCTTCGGCATCATAATCACCGCCCCGGCCGCCGTAGCTGGTCGGCCATGTTTTTTCCAGGTAATCGGTAGCATAGGCAGCAGTGCTCCAGTTGTGCCCATCGGCGCTTACTTCGCCATCCACATAAAAGTTATCAAACAGTACAAACTCTTTTACCAGTGCATGTTGGTTAGGCGTAACCTTTTCGCCAAAAAACACAAGGCTGGTATCTCCATTGCCCTGTTTCACATCGCCAAGCACCTGGTCGTAGGTGCGGTTTTCTTTAATGATATAAAACACGTGCTTAATGGGCGAAGCATCGCCAACGTGTTGCGGAATTATACTGCCATCAATTCCGGCTGCGCTGGATTCAAGTTCTTTTGTATAAGGAGTATTATGATAAACCACCTGCGAGTAAACACTTAACTGCGCGGCATCAGGCACCGGTATGATGCTTATTTTGCCCCAAAATAAACCACCGATGTACTGCACTTTTTTTGCTGCTGAATCTCCCTTTTGGTAAGCCAGGCGGGCGGAATTTTTTACAGGCATTGGTCCGTTAGGATTTGCCAATGAGGTAAAACCTTTACCGTTACTCACCCAAATTCTTTTATCTGTTACACGTACACAAGTAGGGTACCAACCGGTGGGTATAAAACCTTTGCTTTCGCTTGTGCCCGGATGAGTAACATCAAAAACAGCCAGGCAATTATTGTCAGCGTTGGCTATGTAAAGTGTTTTTTCATCTTCGCTTAGCGCCACACTGTTGGTGGTTGAACCGTTGGGAGCATTTGGATACAAGGCAGCGTTCAAGGTTTCAATTACCTTTCGGTTTTTGAGGTCAATTACTGAAACGGAATTATCGTTTGAGTTAGCTACAAAAAGATAGTTGCCGTTTTTAGTGGTGCACATATCATTAGGATTATCGCCAACCGGTACAGCGCCGCTCATCTCCTGCTTTTCGGTGTCAAAAATCAAAACCTTATCGCAGCCCCAGCAACTGATGTAAAGCCACTGTTTGTTGTTTGAAAG
>JAQBNQ010000080.1 GCA_028288545.1 Bacteroidota bacterium | reverse complement strand
ATACCAAATCTATCGCGGGCCAGGTACAGTTGCTTTTTCTTTTCATCCCAAATACCAAACGCAAACATTCCTTTTAAATGGTTAACCACATCGTACCCCCACTGCTCGTAACCATGCAATATTACTTCCGTATCCGTGTGCGATTTGAAAATGTGCCCCTGCGCTTCCAACTCTTTGCGCAACTCTACATAATTATAAACCTCACCGTTATAGGTGATCCATAAGGTGCTATCCTCATTGGTCAATGGCTGGTGGCCTGCGGGACCGAGATCAAGAAACGACAACCTGCGATGGCCAAGTACAGCAGTTTTAGATTCGTTAATATAAATACCCGAGTCGTCTGGCCCGCGGTGTTGAATGGCATCGGTCATTGCCACACAGTTTTGCGTGGATACAACTCCATTTAACTTTACCTGGCCTGCTATTCCGCACATTTAAAAAAACTTATGGTTTAGTGGCCCGTATTTCAATGGTATCAATAAAATAACCATTCGGCGATTTGATATTGAACCGCTTTTCGAATTCGGGATTGATATTGAAAAACTGCAAAGGCGGTCGTTGCACCATTTGTATCCTGAAACCTGCATTTTTTAAAGCATCTTCTAAACGCGTTAAATAAATGTGATTGTAAACGTAAGTTTCGTTTGCTTCGTTTGTCAGGTCATCCAGTTTTGTATTCTCTTCCTCAGTGTTGCCCGAAACCCGGTAATGGTCGCGTATATAAATGGTACCTCCGCTCTTTAAAGCGCGGTAACAGTTTTCAATCACTTTCTCCGGGTAATAACTATGTCCTAAAGATTCAAGAAAAAGGATAGCATCAAAAAAAGAAGGATAAAACGTGGTTGTTACCTCGTGGTAATCACCCAGCGTTGGATGAATATTGGTTAAGGCCTCTTTCTTTTTTCTATCATCCATGATCTGCACCTGCACTTTAGAGTTGGTGAGGGGATATATCTCAGATTTTAAATGGGTGGCAAAATAAAACGCCGGTCCACCAACACCGCAACCGGCGTCAAGTATTTTCATGCCATCTGTTAAGCCGGCGGTTTTTACGGTGTGGTTATGTGTTTCGTCAATATTTTCTGTGCGAAATCCCTGGAAGGTATCGGTTATCTCCAAAAACTTTTTCGACCAGTTATCATAGTAATCGCTTACCTGTTTGGCGCGGCGTTTATAAACCTGCTTCTTCCACCAATCGCGTATCATTTCTTTACAGCTTTAAGTTCAAAAATCTCTATCACATCAAACACATCGTTTATTTGGCCCACTAAATTATTTTCCTGGTATTCGTTGTTAGGACCGTAAATATCATTGTTACCGTGGAACAGGGCAGTTAATTCGTAATCGCCCTTTTCGTAACCGGGTGTTCTTCCGAACTCAACTTTAAATCCATGCGAAGTCAAATAGTCTTCAACAGATTTCAATTCGTTGATGCCGTCTTTAAAGTTGAAGGAGTAAAATTCATTGATCCTTCTTTTGGTGTGGGCGTATAATTCGGTGTTTTTATTTTTTAATCTTTCAGCCAAAAACCAATCTTTCATATAGATAGCTCCACCTGGTTTTAAAACCTTGTGCACCTCATCCATTACCCTCTGTATATCGTAGCTATGACAAAACGATTCAAAGAAATAAACGATGTCGAAACTATTGGCGGGATAATAATCGGACAGAAAATGAAAATCTCCATGCTTCACTTTTATGCGTTTGTCCAGATTGGCTTCCTTGTTTCTTTGTTCAGCAATCTCTGCCTGCAGTTTTGTTGCCGTTACTGCCTCAATCGTTACATCAAAATGTGATGCAAAATAACGGGCCGGGCCACAAACTCCACAACCTGCGTCAAGCAATTTCATTCCGTTTTTTATACCGGCACCGTTGGCCAGGTAAGCCAGCATTTCGCCGGGGTCTTTGGTGCGCGAGGCTTCTATTACATCGCCGTACACATTTAAGTACCGATTGTTGAGCACGGTAAAATGCTTATCAACCGTAGTAACGTGCTTGCGTATTTTTATGTTCTTGAAAAAATTCATGTCCTGTTTAAAATTTTGCGCAAATAATATTTAATGCCTGTCGGGTTCATTCGGTTGTATTCCTTCTTAAATTCATCAAAACCCACATTCTTTACAGTAAAATTTTTAATGGTTGACTTTAAAGGATAATTCTTTACCCCATCCACAAATATACCCGACATCTGCGATGGAATGAATTGTTTATCTATTTCATATACTTCTACTTCGCCGGTTTTATTATTCAGGTAGTAATTAATGGGTTTGATTTCGGAAGGCACCAGAATACCATTAGCGGTTATGCGCGGTGCTTCGGCATCGCTCTTTGCCGAAAAATGCAGCAGGGCTGGGTCATAAAACAGAACCTGACCTTTTTTCATCTTAAACATTTTGCCAAAAGCATTTTCAATTCGACCGGCATCGGTATTAAACTGGTATTCTCTCACCCCGCGCCCTCTAATACCACATAAAAAATGATGCGAGCGCGGAATGATACTTAGCGCACCATTGGTTTCATCCACATCGCAAAGCGGGATAAATAGCGTTACAGCAAAATAGTTGATCTCATCTGTAAATGCAGGATCGCGGTGTAGTTTGCTTTCATTGCTTTTGCCTTTTCGCTTTACAGCATAACCCGCGTAAAGGGTCTCGTAAGAAATGAGAATGTCTTTAAATTTCTTTTCGTACAGATCGCTTAGTGTTTTGCTAATGCCCAGCTTCTTGTCCTTATCGGTAGAAAATACCGTTAGCTCAATCGTTTCCTGTTCATCTACGCGATTGCTTTCATAAACATCCAGCAAGAATTTAACTTCAGCCTCGCTAAACAGGTCGGCAATTACATAGCCTTCGCGCAAATATTGGGCGTTTAGTTTTTCATCCTTAAAAATCTGTCGCGCAGGTTTATTCATTATTGCTTGATAAAATTCCATTGCACCGAAGGCCTGAAATACCCCGGTATGTTCTTCGAAAAAAATAATTCGTTGGTCAAACGGTTTATCCTTATAGTAATGCTTTGCGAAACATCAATTCTCTTATTTGTGCCCTTATTATCGGTAACCAAAAAGAAAAATGAAAAAGTAAATATCCCCGCATTAAAAGAATTGGGCGGAAAAATTGTTTTGAACTCCGCTTTGCCTGTATAGTTATTGTTGTCGATCTTCTCGGCCGAATCAAGCGACATATTTGTAAGCACAACTATACCGCTTAAATCTGCTACAAACATTCCGGCTTGTATGTTGCATTCAGCTTTCTTATGAATGCCGATGGAAAGCTCAAATCCACTGTCGCGAAAAATTTCTTCATTCTCCTTCTTTCCGGGTGCAGTAATTTTAATTCCACCCAGTTCAAAATAATCGCTGTTGAGCGTTTCGCTGATAACATAAGGCGGATGGATACCGTGTTCCCTTTCGGGTTGAGTAGGTTTGGAGTTAAGATACGCTTCCTCTAAATACTTTTCCATCACCACAGCACTTGCATCATCGTCAGTTACCTTACCGCTGTCTAATCTAATTATGCGCTTTACGTACCGCGCCAATTCATTGGGGCTGTGACTAACAATTATCACAGTTTTATTCTGTTGGGTTAACTCCTTTATTTTCTCCTTACTCTTTAACTGAAATTCAGCATCACCCACGCTAAGCACCTCATCAAAAATGAAAATGTCGGCATTAATATGGGCAATGATGGAAAATGCCAAACGCAGGTACATACCGGCGCTGTAGTTTTTAACCAGCTCGTCAATAAATTTTTCAATGCCGCTAAAGGCTACTATCTCATCAAAGTTTTTATCTGTTGTTTGCCTGTCAATTCCATAAAGCAGGGAGGATAAGTAAATATTTTCCCTACCGGTTAGTTCGGGATGGAAACCTGCGCCTATGTCCAATATAGATGCAGGCTTACCGTAAAAATTTACTTCCCCCTCATCAGGCAACATCACACCACTTAGTATACGTAGTAAGGTAGATTTACCTGCGCCATTCTTTCCGATTATTCCCAGTGTTTCTCCTTCCTTCAATTCAAACGAAACATTATCCAGCGCAAGAAAAGGCTGGGCATTGCTGTGGTGTGCTTTAAAAAAGCCTGATATGGATTGTTTAAAGCTCCGTCTACCGGTTCCGTGTACCAGGAAAGACTTTGAAATATTTTTTACATCCACCATTATACTCATAACCCCTACAAATAATCAGCTATAAATTTTTCATTCTTAATAAAATACCGAAGGCCAAAAATAAAAAGCACCGCAGCTATCGAAAACGAACTTGCCACCTGCAACCAGTTAACCGGCCAGCCAATAAATATCCACCGGTACAATGCAATTACATTGGCAACGGGGTGGAAATAATATATCCAGGTAAAATTGGGCGGTACCATGGTGTTGGGATAAAAAACCGGGGTTATCCAAATACCAAAACCAATCAGGTACGGAATGATGTGGTGAAAATCCCTGTACTTAATGGTAAGGGCGCTTAACCAGATACCAACCGATAGACCGGCTACCACATTTGCCAAAACTACCAGTGGCAGAAAAATAATTTTGTAAGAAAAATGACAATCGGTAATTACCATTAAAATAAGGAGCAGGATAAACGAGATAGTAAATTCAACCAAACCAATAATGGCCTTTGAAAGTGGCAGCACTATACGTGGAAACTGCATTTTTTTTATCAGTATCTGATTATGCATCAAACAGGTACCGGCCTGGCCGATCAATTGCGAAAAATAGAACCAGCCCATCATACCGGTTAAAGCAAAAACCGAATAAGGCACGTTCATTTTCAGGTGTATCACCTTCTGAAAAAAGAAATAAAAGATAAACAGTCCCGTAAGCGGTTGCAACACCGACCAAAGTAAGCCCAGGTAAGTTTGCGCGTATTGAATACGCAGATCGCGCAAAGCAAAGTTAAGCGCCAGCGCTCTTGAGTTCCATACCTCCTTTAGATAGTTATTAAAGGTATATCCCTTATTATTGATGGTTTTAAAGGGTACCATAATTATAGTAAGTACTCGCTGAGGTAGGGTTCAAATAATTTTTCATTTCTCAGTATCTCGGCTTTTCCTTTCAGCACTTTCAGGGTTTCTTCCACACCGTTAATGTTTACTTCTTCGTTGCTAAAGCGGGTAAGAAACTGCATAAAAGGATGCGGCTTCTTTGCCTCTAATTTCTGAATGTAGTAATAATAAACGAGGCGCTGAAAGGAATAGGGAAACGGCTTTAGTACAGCACACATAAAGCGGTTAACCTTGCGGTAGCTGGCCAGTACCTTTTTATCGAGCGAGGCATTTACTTTATCAGGCAGTACGTATTTTTCTTTTACACCCATGGCATCTTCTATAATGGCTGTGAACTTTGCGGGGTCGGCGCGAAGTAATTCGTAAGGCAGCACCAAAACATTTTCGGCCCCGTATATTTCGCGGTATAGTTTTATTACGCGGGTGTAGTCGTAACTGTAAGAAAAAAATTCGGCAAACTGCGCATGTATCTCTGCCCAGGTTTGTATACCACCACTGCTAACATACTGCGAATAAAAAGACGGAAACATAGAAGTAAACCCCCGCGGTACAATAAGCACCTTGGCATGAGGGAATAAATTGTGCAGTGTTTCACACAACTTTTGCTGATAAGCTTTTACATCGTAAAACACGGTGCCTTTAAGGCCCACTATATCTACATCGCTGCGCCATAAACTTAAATGCTCGCTGCTAAGCACAAAACATTCGTGCATTTTACCGGGTGTGGCAGCATATCTCGAAAGGTCCCAACTGCTATAAAAACCTGCAACCGAAGTAGGATTATAATACATGGAAGGATGCTTGCCAAACCATGTTTGCAAATAGGTAGACCCCGCCTTAGGGTAGCCGATATGAATAAGCATACTTGCCATCGCTTACAAATTTATTTTTTATTCCAAGACTATTGGGGAAACTGCCATGATTAATCCAGGCCACAGATTCACAGATTAAAGGCAATTGTACAAAAGCAGATAGTTAATGTTTTAACCTGAATTAGGTTTTCAATCTGTGAATCTGTGGCAATGCATTTGCATTAAATAGAAAACACCTTCCCCTCTTCAGCTAAATGGCTTTCGGGGAAAATTTCCTTGCTTTCATTTAATAAGGTATCCAGGGTTTCGTAACGGGCGGAGAAATGGCCTATGAGTAGTTTTTTGGCTTTAGCCAGCTTTGCAACTTTAGCAGCTTGTTTGGCGGTGGAGTGAAATGTTTCCTCGGCTCTAAATGCGTGTTCCTCTACAAAAGTTGCTTCATGATAAAGCAAAGTCACATCTTTTATCTGCTCCACAAAACTTTCCAGGTAAGCAGTATCACTGCAATAAGCATAGCTGCGAAGCGGGGCATGGTCAAGGGTTAGCTGGGCATTGGGAATTACCGTTCCGTTTTCCGATATAAAATCCATTCCCTTTTTTATCTCAGCAATTTTTTGATGCGGTATATTGTACTGCTTTATTTTTTCAATGATCATTTTCCTGTCACCGGGTTTTTCCCTGAAAATAAAACCTGTGGTTGGCAAGCGGTGTTTAAGAATGATAGTTTCAACTTCCAGGTTATGG
>JAQBNQ010000094.1 GCA_028288545.1 Bacteroidota bacterium | reverse complement strand
TTTTCAAATAAGGTGGATGCCTTGTTTTGCAAACGTAGACTTAGCTTATAGTTTCCTTTTAAATTCAAATTTGATCCTGAGTCCGGAGTTTCGCCAATATTAGGTGATACGGATAACTTTAATCCCGAATCAGAAAGTAATATTGTTCCGCCAGAAAACTTTACTCCCGCAAGGTCTTTGGGTTTTGTTCCTTCCAGTTTAAAGAAATAAGTCTGCCCGCTAATTAGCGTGTCCAAATCAGGAATGAGGGCAATTGCTTTTGCCGAAGTGACTTTAAACACCGCTTCCTGTTGACCAGAGGACGGCCTTGCGCTAAACAGCATTACCAGCAGCCCGAGCCATCTCATTTTACCGGCATTTTAATTTCTCCGTAATAACTATTTCTGCTCATCGGGGCTATGGTAAAGTTCCGTATATAGATAAGCGTAAAAACACCCTTTTCATCTTTCCTGAAAAACTTCAACATTCCAATACCAGCATATTTAGAGGTTATGAGTGATGCCTTATTGTCTTTTATTCTCAATTGCATGTTAAAGGCAGCAACGGAGTCGTATAAGCCCATAATGGGGGTAATATCCCCCATGTAATGCTGGTTCACGTCTAAAGTGTCGATACCTGGAAACAGGTTGAACTTGAATATCTTTTGATACTCTTTTTTAGTCGTCGTAGTTTTTTGTACCTTAAAAGTAGCATCACCCTGTGCCGCACAGTTGATTGAAAAGAGAAAAGCAATAAGCGCTGTGGTAATCGATTTCATGTTGCAATTAAAACTTTTTAATGTCGTCTCTCCGCAAGTAAACTCTTAAAGGCGGGGCAACAAGTGTATCACCTTCGGTCACATACTTAATGTTATTGAACTGCATCATTCCTCCATCGGGCATATTATCTACCCGGTCGCGCATTTCATAACTCATCCGGTTTCCGTTGGCGCGTAAAGTATCTATAGTTCCGTTTTTGATCATAGTCATTTCAAAGGAGATCACCGGGTATTCGGGACCGTCATAAACTCCTATTTGTTCCAGGTGCAGCCGCCCCATGGCTACGGCTTTCAATTGGTGTATGGCGGAGTCGTTGACTACCCCATCAAGGTTAGGGCGAAGTAGTGCTTTGCCCACAACATTAAATTCCTTCACCAAACTTAAAGTTGATTTTTTGCCGGTAAGGCTGGTATATATTTTTAATAAGGCCGTACCGTACTTTGCGGGTTTAATGCGCAAGGTGCTGTCGGTGTATTCGCATTTTCCGTTAGTGAATATGATGGTATCAATTTTTGCACTGGCCGATTTAAGTATCCTGAATTTTGCAGTTAAGTATTTGTATAACTCATTCTTTTCAGGTGTTATGCGAACGTCAGCGCTCACCGCCTTTACCCTAAACACCGTGTCCCTGCTTTGTGTAAAAGCAAGGACAGGCGCAATTAAAATCAATGTCAACAACAAATACCTAATTGTTAGAAATCAGGGTTAAATTTCAAGATATGCTCTTACAACGTCGCTTGATTTAAAAGATCTGTCAAGCACATTTAATTCAACATCCATTTCGGTACTGCCTTTTATGGCAGCTTTAAACTGATCGGGTTTTACAATCGCTACTCTAAGGTCATTGGTAACCACCCAAATCATATTCTCTTTTGTCGGATCAAAGCGGAAGTTTTTAAGACCCTCAGTCGAATAGGTAAACATGGCATTTCTACCCTTCTCCACCAGATAACAACTCTGTATCAAAACCGGTTTTTTCGTTCTCGAGTCGGTTAGCTTGGCAAGCACACAAGCGCCTTTAGGCAATTTGTTCGGGCAATCGCAATTCCATATTCCAAAATCGGCCACCCTAAAACTGCGGTAAAACAATTCGTTCTGTTGCATTCTCGATTCATATATCTTTTCGCGGGCAATCATTTCGACAATTTCCTTATTTATCTTCTCATCTGCGGCTTTGGCCCGGGCTTGTAAGTCGGCGGCAAGTTTGGCTTCATCGGCTTTTCTTTTGCTCAGCTTTGTTTTATACTCCTTAAATTTTTGATCATACACCAACTTTGCAGCCGCGTAATCTTTAGTGGCAAAAACCGGCGAGGCAATTACGGTATATTTTTGCCCCGGCTTACTGAAAGTAATAGCATAATTAAGTGCACCCTCCACCCGTTTCATCTCCACATTATCCCATAGTTCATCGGCTTTAGTAGGATTATAACTCTTATCCTCCACTTGAAATTTCATATTGTTATAGGTCGCTATTTCGGGAAACTCCTTTTCATCCACCTTAATTGAAAAACGTGGTTTGTCCGCAGATAATGTTTTAGGTGTAACCGGTTTTTCTTTTTCAAGCTGCGCTATTTGCTTTTCGCTGTTTTTTAAATTGTCGTATATCTTTTTGGTTGGCTCATCATAACTCTCATACCTTTTCCGCTCAATATCCTTATCTGTTATTTTATCTGGTGCTTCGCCGGGGTAATTGCTTTGTTGCGCATATTTCCACTGTTTGGTAATGGTATCCAGGTAATAAGTATTGAACTTATCTTCTTTGTGATTCGAAACCATATCCACCGTTATCAGTGCTGCAGGATTAGGCTTTAAGTGATTTCCGTTTTGAAGAGCTGCAATTTCCATCATCCCGGCAGTTTCAAAGTGAAATTGTTGCCCTATGGAATCATAGGTCATCGGTATTCCCGCCAGGAAAACATCTGCCACCTTCTTAAACTCGCGGTAGTGCAGTTCTACCTTGCCCTTTACGGGCTTACCATCCTTATCCAAAAAGGCATTAGCCGGAACATGTATCAGCGAACCACCCGGATACTTAATGGTTGAATCCGATTCGGCATCTATTAAGTATTGGTCCGATTTAATATCGGCTGCCGCTATCGGTGGATTAATAAAATCAGGCGGCGCTGGGATATGATCTGCCATTTTTGTGTATAGTAGCAGTGCGGCAACTGTTGTTACCAGCACGGCCGAGGCTCCGAACCAAAGTTTGGGTGTCTTAAAAAAAGAGGGTTTCATGGCGCTATAGTTTTTAAGAACCTGGTCGAAGTTTTTGCCTTTGGCAATGTCCTCCTCGCTAAGTGAGTTCCGGTTCATATTTATTTTAAAGTTTTTCATGGCTGTTGATGTAAAGTTTTTTCGATAATGGGTTTTAGTTTATCAAGTATCCGGTAAAGTTTCATTTTGGCATTGGCCTCGGTTATGTTCAGTATTTCGGCTATTTCCTTAAAGGCGCGTTTTTCAAAAAAGCGCATTTCAACCAATCCAAAATCCTCTTCTTCTAAAGTAGTAAGGGCGTTAAGCAGGGCGCTTTCTTTTTGCTCAGTACTGGCCTGATCCTCCATTTCCTCTACCAGTTCTTTCAGGTGCCTTTCTTCCAGGTTAACCCCACGTTGCTTTTCGTTATTTCTAAAAACCTGGTTCAACTCGTTAATGGCAATTCGATATAACCAACTGCTAAACGGAAATCCCCTCAACTCGTATTTGTGTAAACTCATCATGGCCTTTAAAAACACCTGCTGTGTAATGTCAAAGGCGTCTTCCTTGGCTGCCACCCGCTGATACACAAACTTCAGTATCTGCTCATAGTAGCGCTCGTACAATGCGCTAAAACGGCCCGGGTTTTCCTTAGCAGCCAAAATCAGTTGCTCCTCGCCGCTGTATGTTTTTGTAAGGCTTTCGTCCTGCATTGTGCTGTTAGCTTGTATGGTTTGCATTCCCTGCATTTGAAAGTATAATACAGGCTGGTTCTAAAAGTAACGCAAACTGGTATAAAAATATTTAATGCCCGGCGCCGTGATGAGCATAATTCAACCTCAAAGGCGCAAAAAAGGTGTTTCTATTAATAGATATAAATAGAAATACCTCATTTTGGGTCTAACGTAAATATTTATTAATCAACGCTTTATGAAATAAACGTATTATTAATAATTTGCACTTATTAAAAAGTAGAAATACCCTCTGGTATGCCGCTATTTCAACTGCCGGGATAATAGCTGTTTGAATTGGCCTTTTCCGGCAGATGCTCAGGCCGGTTTGAAGATTCATTACAGCACAGGAAGTTTATTGCCGCAGATAGTCCGTCTATACAGAAGTATCACTAATAAATTCGTGTAAATACCAGGTAAAGTAGCATGATCACAAAAATGTAAAGATCAGATACCATCGCTATCACCTCGTTTTTGCTTACCGGCTTCTTAATAACGTGTAACAACCCGGCCAGGCCAAAATACAAGCCACCTGTAAAGGCCGCAGCACCACACCAACCCGGCTTGAATAGCGAAATGATGGCAAGCAATCCCACACAAATATTAGATAGCCCCAGTTCCCTGATAATCACAAGGCTTTCGGTGCCCTCCAGGTCAAAAATTTCTTTAGCTGTAAATTCTGGTTTTGTCACTTGCCTCACTCCGGCAATAAATACCCTTACACCTATAGCCCAAAAAACAAACCATTTCCCAATCAATAGCCATCCCAAATCTGCTGTGTGCCGAAAATATTCAAAGGCTACAGAACTTACCGGTAAAATAAGCATGAAGAGTAACACACTTATTAAATACAAGGAGGGCTTACTGCTACTCATAATTATGTTTTAGACACAAATTAAATAAAAAAGAGCGTTTTAATTTGGACTCAATAAAGCAACTTGAGTCCTCGGCTTTGAATGCCCGTTACACTTTTCACTTGCTCTAAAAAGTTGATTGCATTTCCTTTTTATGCCTTTAGATTCTGAAGTGGGTTTTGGTTTGGCATTAACAGTATAAACTGAATTTTTAAATTTGGCTTCTAAAATTAAAAAGGATCTATGAAAAAAACATTTCTAATTATTTCAGCAATTGCTTTAACTGTAATTTTAACCTCAGGTAAAATCAAAACTACAACTATGGAACAACCGGAAGACAAACCAACAATTTACTACGTACTTTTTCACTCGCCCGGCGCAAAGTGGGTAAGCAGTTTATCATTCCAGGAACAGCCCGGTGTAATGGATCACGTTAATTATATGGCGGGATTTTTAGAAAGTAAAAAACTGGTTGAAGGCGGACCCTTCCTCGACAATTCAGGTGGAATGATGGTTTTTAACGGGACTAAAGAAGAAGCTGAAAAAATTGCAAATGCCGACCCCGCTGTAAAAGCAGGCCTTTTAAAAGTAGTCGTCAGACCCTGGATGGTAGCCATGTCATCAAAATAACTTTATAAAACCAGGTGAAACCTATCAAGCTGATTTGAAACGCATTTCCTGCGAGCGGTTCTCCCGTTTCGGGAGTCAGAGGGTCTGCGTGGCTGCATTTGTAGGATGATGATCTTATCAACTTCAAACAAAAAACAGGATAAATGAACATCCAAATAATAGATACCCCTCTCAATATCGATATCTACGGTTTTTCAGGCACTGCAGTAAATAAAGATTATGCAGCAACTGCCTTTAAACTATCGGGCAAAATGTGGCAAACACTTAAGGAAAACGGCATAAAAAACAAGGGACAAAACATTTGGGTTTATGAACCCGGTGAAAATGTGTTTGCCGGCGTAGAACTTGTAGACCCAACAAACGATTCAGCACTGCAACACAAAAGCATTACGCTTAAAAACTATGCCTACTACAAGCACATTGGTCCGTATGGTTTAATAAAACAGGCGGGGCAAAATATGATTGAAGAAATAAAGCGCAAAGGCCTTCAAACCACCTTACCCTACATCGAAATTTACGGCCACTGGAACAGCGATGAATCAAAACTTGAAACAGAACTTTTAATGAGCCTGATATGATGGCGTATTGAAGCAACGCAATGCCCCTTTGAAGCGCATTTCCTTCTTCATGTAATGGAGAAGGATGTCTTGTCCGATAGCTATCGGGACAAGACAGGGTGAGGTAGGCTGTTTGTATTGACAATATGGAAGTTCACACAATCTCACTTAGTCAAGATAGGCATCAATTTTCACGATAAGGCCATCAGCATTAAGAATAAAGTTTAATCCACCTGTCTCATGTCCGAAATCCCCTGTAAAATCAACCTGTGCCTTTGCATTTCCGGCATCCAACACCTCCACAGATTCCAGCTTAGTGACTGTTTTATAGCCAACGAAAAATTTCTCAAGATATTTACGTACACCGGCAGTGTTCTTAAATTTTTCCCCTACCGATACATCGTCAATTACAGCGTCAGCAGCAAATAATTTCAGTGCTCCTTCTACATCAAAGGCATTTGTTGCCTTAATAAACTGCTTGATTATTTTTTCCATGTTCAGATATTTCGTCCCATGTTTTAATTGCTGTGGCTTACTAAGCTAAAATTTATAGCGGATATTTTCCGGTGAAGCCTATCAAACGTCCCACGTTGAAGGGGGCAGATTGACAATCCGGTTGAAAACCGGTGTCAATCGGGGGATGAGAGTCCCATACACTTTTCCGCAAATCAAGCATTAAGAGCAACAACATTATCGGCAAATCAATGATATGAGGCCTAATCAGAGACCACTGCACCAAAAAAAATAAATTCTTTTTTAATAAATAATCGCCATACCTTAAGTTCCCTTAATCGCAGCGCTCATGCAAAACTCTGAGCAAATATTTAAAAGGTCCGGTAAAGAAGCCACTAAGCTATATAAACGTATAGTTCCTGTAATTCAAACTCGCGGTGTTTCGTCCTACTACCCGCCCAGGTCTCCGCCTGCACCCGGCACATAAAATTGCAATATGCTTTTAAGGAATTATTGAATTGAAATTCAGGTCTCAACAATTTCTATAGAACCGAATTGCAACTATCTGCCCCCGGCTTAATAATCAATTCAAATAATTTAAACTTAAAAGCAATGAAAAACAAAAACAACATACTTGCCGGCAGGATCACTACCGGTGCGCTTATTATGATGGCCGTAAGCCCCGGTTCCGATGCCCAGGCGCCCGATGCCATCCGTCCCTTTCATGTAAGCGTTCCGGATGCAACACTTACCGACCTTAAGCAACGGGTAAAAGCAACCAAATGGCCCGATAAAGAAATTGTAACTGATGCATCGCAAGGAGTTCAACTCGCTACCATGAAAAAACTCGCTGACTATTGGGCTACAAATTACGATTGGCGCAAGTGCGAGGCAAAACTGAACGCCCTGCCACAATTTATGACCACCATAGATGGAGTGGACATTCATTTTATTCACGTGCGCTCTAAAAATAAAAATGCCTTGCCCATCATTATCACCCACGGTTGGCCGGGCTCCATCATCGAGCAGATGAAGATCATTGGACCGCTTACTGATCCAGTCGCCTATGGCGGAAAAGCTGAAGACGCCTTTGATGTAGTGATACCTTCGCTGCCCGGCCACGGCTATTCGGGTAAGCCAACCACAACAGGGTGGGATCCGATTCGGATAGCCCGCGCATGGGTTGTGCTGATGAAGCGCCTTGGATATACACGCTTTGTTGCCCAGGGCGGCGATTGGGGCAATGCTGTTACAGAACAGATGGCCTTGCTGGCGCCCCCTGAACTGATAGGCATCCACACCAATATGCCAGCCACCGTTCCGGCGGATATTGAGAAGGCCTTGGCCACTGGCGCCGTTACGCCATCCGGGCTTTCTGCCGATGAAAGACGCGCCTGGGATCAACTCGACTTTTTTTACAAACACGGCCTGGGCTATGCGCAGGAAATGGCGGGCCGTCCGCAAACGCTTTACGGACTGGAGGATTCGCCCATCGGCCTCGCCGTGTGGATGCTTGATCATGACGCAAGTAGTTACGCGCTCATTGCCCGGGTCTTCGATGGTAAGCCCGAAGGCCTTACACGCGATGACATACTCGATAACATCACGCTTTATTGGTTAACCAACACGGCTGTTTCCTCGGCCCGTCTTTATTGGGAAAGCAAGCTGCCGTTTTTCGCTCCCAAAAATGTGCAGGTGCCAACGGCAGTTAGTTCCTTTCCGGATGAGATATATGCAGCGCCTAAAAGCTGGACAGAGAAGGCCTATCCAAAACTCATCTATTATAACAAGCTGAGCAAGGGCGGGCACTTCGCAGCCTGGGAGCAGCCACAAATTTTTACAGAAGAACTTCGCGCCTCGTTCAAATCATTGCGCTGAGTAAAAAATGGAAAAACGACAAGCCCGGGCTTTGTCGTTTTTCCATTATGTTTAAGAACATACAATAACAATATGGAAAATTCAAAAACAGATGCACTAAGCATCAGCCGGGTGCTGGATAATTATTTTAAAGGGATTTACGAAGGAGATATAACCCTGTTAAGTAGCACCTTTAATAAAGGCACCTTGCTTTTTGGAGATGTAAAAGGCCAGCCTTACGCAAAAACACTGGACGAGTACCTGGACGGA
>JAQBNQ010000077.1 GCA_028288545.1 Bacteroidota bacterium | reverse complement strand
GCATAACGACTACAGCCCTAATGGCGACAGCATTTACGTGGTATCTATACCATGTGCTGCAACCGAAGGAACTGCAGTACTGAATGCAAACGGAACGATTACATATACACCAGGCGCTAATGCTGATCCTCAACATCCGGATACGTTCTGTTACAAGATATGTGATTATGTGCATCCTACATTGTGCGATACCGCAGTGGTTATCGTTTACATCAGGGATTTCACTTTCACTGCAACTAATGATACAGAATACATCTGTAGCCGCGATACAATACATATTCCGGTTACAGCTAATGACATTGATGCGCATGGACACAGCCAGATAGTGATGACAGGCGTAAGCAACCCGATACCAAACGGTTTGGGTGATATAACGGCCTTTGGTAATGGTCTTATAACCTTCATTTCAAATGGTACTCCGGGTACGGTTAACTTCAGCTACTACATCTGTGATAGTTCGATAGTTCGCAGATGCGATACAGCGAATGTGTTGATCCACATTGCTAACTGTCCGCATCCTATTATTGATACTATTTATGATACTACGTTTGTGAACACGCCTGATACGATCTGCGTAGGTGGTTATGTTCACACTGTAAGTGGCCAGTGGCATCTGTCAACAGTATGTCCTCCGCAAAACGGTGTGGTTATCATCAACGATTCATGTTTCACTTACGTACCTAACACCGGTTTCTTCGGTAACGATACTTTCTGTTACGTTATCTGTGATAGCCTTGGTTGTACTACTTCAGAAGTTATCATAACAGTACTTGATACATTGATCAAGGCTGTACCTGAAGCTTGTAACCTGGATAGTACGATAATGAATACACCGCTGACAATTGACGAATTGGCGAATGACATTATTCCACATGCTACGGATACGGTTGTTACAGTACAAACCAGCCCTGAACACGGTGCTGCAGTAGTTAACCCGGATAATACGATCACCTACACACCTGCCAAAGACTTTACAGGCAGTGAGCAGTTCACTTACATGGTTTGTGCAGTAACCGGAAGATTCAGGTTCTGCGATACGGCTGAAATATGTGTAACAGTTGTTGATACAGTACACCATTGCTTTATACCAAACGCCTTCTCGCCTAACGGTGACGGGGTGAATGACCTCTTCGTAATTCCATGTAATGATGAAAGCCCTAAAGCAACGCTGCGAATGTTTGACCGTTGGGGTGTGGAAATCTGGAGAAGCAATGGACACTATAACAATGATTGGGATGGTAGAAACCAGGGTGGTACTCTTTGCCCTGATGGAACTTACTATGCTATCTACGAATACAACGATGGTGTAACCAAGAGCCAGGAGAAGTTTGTAGTGATTAAACGGTAAAATTTAAATACGGCCTTCTTCCGTAAGGGAGAAGGCCTTTTATAAAATATTAATTTGTAAAAAGTACAATTATGAAGAAGCTTATATTTTCAGCACTTATGCTTTCGGCGGTTTTCACTACGGTGAAAGCACAACAAGACCCGGCATATAGTATGTACATGTTTAATGGCTTGTTTATCAATCCTGCTTATGCGGGAAGCCATGAGGTAATAAGCGTAATGGGTATTTTCCGCGACCAGTGGGTTGGAATAGACGGAGCCCCTAAAACGGTTAACTTCAGTGTACACAGTCCATTGCGCCAGGATCAATATGCCCTGGGTTTGGTGGTAAGTAACGACCGTCTTGGTTTTTCCAATACGCTGAACTTTACGCCTTCATTTGCATATAGATTGAGATTACCTAATGACATTAGGTTGTGTTTTGGTGTACAGGCTGGATTTGCTTACTACTACCAGAACAATTCCCAGGCATTATCTACATCTACTTCGGATCCGTCTTTTGGTGCTAACGAAAAATTGTTTGTACCGAATTTTGGTGGCGGTATCTATGCTTACGGAAAGAAATTCTTCGTAGGATTTTCAGTGCCACACTTATTGCCTACCGGTTTAAATAAATTGTCGGTAGTTACAGGTGGTTCTTCGGTTGCCCACATGTATAACCAATACCTGTTAACCGGTGGTTATGTATTTGGTAAAGAAGCTTCAATCGTAAAGTTCCGTCCTACTATTTTATTGAAATACCAACAAGGTTTGTACAAGAATATTCCGCAATTTGATATTAGCCCTGCATTATTGTTCATCGACCGTTTTTGGTTAGGTGTTACCTACCGTACCGGTGGTGATTTTGCTTACTATGGACAAGCGGTTATTGGTTTCCTGCAGTTTAAGGTCACTCCACAATTACAGATAGGTTATGCTTATGACGCCGAGCTTTCGAGCCTTCGTCATTATACAAGCGGATCACATGAAATTATGGTGGGATACGATTTCTGGTACAACAAGAAAAGATTTGTAACACCACGTTTTATTAAATACTTCTAAGAACAACGGTTAACCTTTAAATATAAGACTATGATTTTGAAGAAATCCCTGACGATGCTGATCATTACCGGACTGTTATCCGGAATGGTTATGGCCGAAAAGCCAATCGTGAAAGTTGGAGATATGTACTATAAGCAATTCGATTACCGCAAGGCTATCGTATTTTATAAGCGGGCATTAAAGAAGGATAGCGCTAATGTGCATGTGCTTCAAAAGATGGCTGATAGCTATAGGCTTATTAACGACTGGGCCAGTGCAGAGCCTTATTACGGTCAACTTGCAGCTATGCAAAATGCCGATGTAGTTGATAAGCTTTATTATGCAGAAGCATTACGTGCAGATCAGAAATACTCTGATGCAAAGGTTTACTATAAAATGTACTCCGATCTTGTTCCTACGGATAACAGCGTAAAGGAAAGAATTGCCGGAATTGATAAGGTGGAAGACCTTAGCAAGGATAAAGGCTTCTATGATATTCAAAATCTTAAGATCAACACCAAGTATTCTGACTTTGGAGTTTCTTTCTTTAAGGATACCGGCATATTTTTCTGTTCAAATAAATACGAAGAATCTTATGTAAAACATAAGGACGATTGGACACACGCCAGCTTTTTGCAGATATACCAGGGTTATAAAGCAGATTCAACCGGCCAGGTAAATTCGGCAGATCTGCTTCGTGGTAAACAACCTGACAAGAAATTTCACGAAGGAACCAGCAGCTACAATGATAAGATGTTGGAACTTTACTTTGACCGCAGCAATTACAATGGCAAACGCGCCTTTTTTGCAGCAGACAAAACTGTTAAGCTGAAGATATATAAGGTGTCGTGGTTAGTTGACCGCAACGAATGGGGCGCTGAATCAGTAGAAGCAGTTCCTTTTGATGATAAAGAATATTCTGTAGGTCATCCTTCACTTACTAAGGATGGAAAGACCCTTTATTTTGCCAGTGATAAGCCAGGTGGCTACGGTGGCGTGGATCTTTACATGTGCACCCGCGAAATCGGCCAGGCATGGAGTGCTCCTACTAATTTGGGACCTAAGGTGAATACCACCGGCGATGATATGTTTCCTTATATCGCCGATGATGGAACACTTTATTTTGCTTCGAACGGCCATATGGGCCTTGGAGGTTTAGATGTGTTTTCAACAAACATGCTTAAAACCGGCAACAAGGTTACAACATGGACAGAGCCTACTAACCTGGGTTATCCGATCAATACAAACTCTGATGATTTCGGATACATTATCAGCAAAGAAAACAAACAAGGCTATTTCTGCTCTAACCGCCCCGGTGGACAAGGCGATGATGACATCTACAGCTTTACTAAAAAAGGAGTTATCCTGAATGGTATTGTTTATGACCTTGCTACCGGCTTACCTATACCTGATGCACAGGTTATAATGAAGGAAGACGATATTGAAAAAGGAAAAGCTAAAGCAGGAAAAGATGGCGACTTCTCTTTCCCTGCTGTTCCTCATCACAAGTACAAGTTCTTTGCTACTCACCCGGGCTATTTGCCGGCAGAGTTAGTTGTTGATGTTAAAGAGAAGCCGGATTTGGTGAAGATACCAATGGTAGCTGAAGGTGGAATTAACTTAGAAGTTACGGTGCTTGACAAAAAGACCCGCGATCCTTTGGAAGCCGCTAAGGTTAAGTTGACCAATTTGAAAACTAATAAGGATGAGTTCTGCTCAACCAATAAGGATGGCAAGTGTGTGTTTGTTCTTGATCCTGAAACCAACTACAGGTTAGAAGGTTCAAAAGAAACAGGCGAGCCTGATACGAAGTATTTGACAGTTACCGCTACCCAATCTACTATGGGTAAAAAGGCTCCTGCAACGCTTTACTCGGTGCTTGAGTTAGAGAAAGTGAAGAAGGGTGTGGCTATTAAGATTGAGAACATTTATTACGATCTTGATAAATGGTATATCCGTCCGGATGCTGCTAAGGAGTTGGATAAACTTGTAAAAGTGTTGAAGGATAACCCAACACTTGAAATTGAGTTGAGTTCACATACTGACTGTCGCGCTACAGTTAAATACAACCAGCAACTTTCTGCTAAACGTGCCGAAGCTGCTGTTGCTTACATTGCAACACAAGGCATTGAAGCTAAACGTATGATTGCAGCGGGTTACGGCGAAAGCCACCTGGTAAACAAATGTGCCTGTGAGGGTACTTATGTAGTACCATGTAACGAAGAAGAACACCAGGAGAACAGACGGACCGAATTTAAGATCCTGAAATTCTAATCAGCTAATACAGCCTATTTGAAAGAGCCCCTTATTGGGGCTCTTTTTGTTTGCGAAAGTAGTTTCTAAAGTAGAGGGTTTTAAAAAGAGGTTGAAATTTTGAAGTTCATCGTGGTGTTTTGGTAATCAGCAAATTGCAAATTATATGATGATGTATTTTAATGCATAAGCAGATAAAAAGTAGAAACTCTTATTTCGATATTTATTCGATAGGTATGCCGCCGCCTTTCTGGCAATTTTAATTTAACCGGATTTTATAGTTGAATCAAAAGATCAGGTTGTTTATCCGGTTAACCCCGATTTAGTGTTTGTTAGGTTTTCTTGCAAAAAAATAGTGGTAAACCTTACAAACACTTAATCGCTATAAGGGTAAGTACCATAATTAACTGCAAATTTTGGGTAAAATGTAAGCCGATATGTTTGTTACAAACCCAATTTAGATATTTTAGCCACATGCAATTTCTTCATTCCGGTTTTCTGTTTGCCTTGTCGGCTTTGGCTATTCCGGTTGTCATACATCTTTTCAATTTCAGAAGGTACAAAACGGTTTACTTTAGTAATGTAAAGTTCCTGCGCGAAGTGAAGGAAGAAACAACCTCCCGCAGCAGGTTAAAACACTTGTTAGTCTTAGCTGCGCGTCTACTAGCGCTGCTGTTCCTTGTATTTGCTTTTGCCCAGCCATATATCCCCAATAAAAAGAACCAGCTTACTACGGGTAAAAAGTTTGTAAGCGTTTATGTAGATAATTCCTTTTCAATGAACGCGGTTAGTGGAGGCCTTAGTTTGTTTGATAAAGCCAAACAGGCCGCTAAAGAAGTGGTTCGTAACTACTCTGCCGATGACCAGTTTCAACTGCTTAGCAACGACTTTATGGGCAAACATCAGCGCCTGGTTGGTAAGGAAGAATTTATAAGCATGGTGGATGAGTTGGAGATATCACCATCGGTAAGAAATCTATCTGAGATTGCTAAGCGCCAGAAGGATGCGCTAAGCCGCGAAAATGGCAGGAACCAGGTGGCCTATATGCTTTCAGATTTTCAGAGAAACATGGGCGATTTTACGATTGATTCTGCTATAGCTTATAATCTTGTCCCTCTGGCGGCGGATGCACAGGCCAATGTTTATATAGATACCTGCTGGTTCAATGAACCGGTGCAGTTGTTGAATCAGCAAAGTCAATTAATAGTTAAAATAAGTAACAGCGGCGAAAAGGCAGTTGAAAACAACCGTCTTGCGCTAAAGCTAAATGGGCAAGCCAAGGCAATGGCCGATTTTTCTATTCAACCCGGCTCGTTTGTTTATGATACTATCAGTTTTGTTTTAACCCAAGCGGGCTGGAACAAAGCCGAATTAGCTGTACAGGATTATCCCATAACCTACGATGATAATTACTACCTCGCTTTTAATGTAATTGAAAAGATAAAAGTGCTTTCGGTGGGAGAGGGACGCCCAAATGTGTTTCTGGATGCTTTATTCAAAGATCAAAACGAGTTCAGCTATAATGCAGTTTCCACCACTGGTTTTGATGCCTCTGCACTTTCGGCAAATCAATTAGTAATATTGGATGGTTTGAGAACTATTTCGTCTTCGCTTTCAGCCTCACTTAGTACCTACGTTGCCGATGGCGGTGCAGTAGCTGTTTTCCCTGGCGATAAATGCGAAACAGAAGCCTACAATCGCTTCCTGAATAACTTCCAGGCAAATTCTATCTCTGGGTTTAGCGAACAGCCGCAGGACCTTGCAGGTATTAATCTTCAACAAAATATTTTTAAAGATGTGTTTGAACGGGTGCCTCAAAATCTCAGTCTGCCGCACGTAAACAAGTACTATACATTTACCCGCTCTACAACGTCTAACGAAGAATCCATTCTAACATTAAAGGATGGCAACTCCTTCTTCAGTCGTTATCCTTTTAAATCAGGATCTCTGTATGTCTGTGCTGCGCCACTCGATAAAAACTTTTCCGACCTGCCGGTTCACGCCATTTTTGTACCTATGCTTTACAAAATGGCGGTGCTGAATATTAAAACAGGTAGCATCGGTTATTTTATTGGCGACAAAACGCGAATAGAGGTAGATGCCAAAAAAGTAAGCGGTGCCGATAAGGTTTACAAAATAAAAGGAGATAATGTTGAGTTTATTCCCGAGCAATTTGCCGTTGGCAATAAGATTCTTTTAGGCTTAAACGACCAGATAAAAAAGGCGGGGTTTTACAAAGTAGGCCTGGACAGGTCGGATTCAACTGAACTACTTGCCCTTAATTTCGACCGTAAAGAATCAGACCTTAAATTCTTTGATGCTGCTCAATTAAAAGAAAAATATCCCCAGGGCAATGTAAACGTTGTAAACGCCGCCAACGCCGAAGTAGCCTCAGTGGTAAAGGAACTAGACCGTGGCACTTCCCTCTGGAAACTCTGTATTATCCTCGCCTTACTATTTCTGGCAATTGAAATTACGCTGCTTCGTTTTTGGAAAGTTTAATAATACAGGTTCACGCAGAGTTCCGCAAAGGTTTTCGCAGAGAACCGCAAAG
>JAQBNQ010000032.1 GCA_028288545.1 Bacteroidota bacterium | reverse complement strand
GTATTGCTGCAACGGGGTTTTGGAGCCATGATGGTTCAACCATTTATGCGCAAAGCCTGATATTTCCGGATTACGATAACTGGATCATTCAATTTAATGGCAACTGCGGTAATAATGCCTTTACGTCTTTAACTGAATTGGAGAATACTGGTCTTCGCATTTTTCCTAATCCCGCCGAAGGCATCTTGAACATTGAACCTACGGTTGTATTGAACAATGCCTCGCTATCAATTATTAATGCGCTTGGAGAAACTGTAAAAAGTATTTCGTCAATCAATGGAAGTTCTTTCGGTCTAGTGACAAATGAATTGAAGAATGGGATATATTTTCTTCGATTACAAGATGGTGAGCAAGGATATAGTGCCACCTTTATTAAAGAGTGATTGAGGAGCTTAAGAAAAAATTGAAAGATTGTGTCCGGTTTTGGTAAGCCCGTGCATTATTAGGGTGTAATGCATAAATTTAATCACCTGTTTGCCGGAAAGGCAGATACTAAAACAAAAGCAAAATGAAAGATTTCGCGTTATTATTCAGACAGCCAAGTTATGATTACACCAAGGCTACTAAAGAAGAAATGCAAGCCATTCAGAAAAAATGGCACGATTGGGCTGGTGGTATAGCAGCACAGGGTAAGCTATCGAGCAGTGGTCCGCGCCTGGCTATGGAGGGCAAAGTACTGAAGGCCGGAGGTGTAGTTACAGATGGCCCCTTTGTTGAAATAAGAGAGATACTGGGCAGCTTTATTGTTGTAAAGGCCGATAGCCTTGAAGAAGCCACAACCCTTGCCCACGGCTGCCCGGCGCTTGATGCCAATGGCAGCGTGGAGATAAGACCGATATTTGGTTAGAATCAAAGAGGAACAAAACCTACTCTATAAAAGGGTAGGGTTGTTGTTATATGTATAAAGAACAGGAATATTTAAAGCAGTTGTTTCAGCAGGAGTTTGCAAAGATGGTGGCTGTTATCAGCAGGCTATATGGATTGCAACATATTGAAATTGCCGAGGACATAGTGAGCGAAACTTTTTTGCTGGCTACCGAAACCTGGGGCGCTAAAGGTGTTCCGCCAAACCCAACGGCCTGGCTTTATACAGTGGCCAAGCAAAAGACACTTTATCATTTTAGAAGAAATAAAATCTTCGATCAAAAGGTTGTTCCACAAATTCGTGCTGAAGTGGAGAATGATAGCGAAATAGAAGATCCCGATTTTTCCGAACAGAATATTAAGGATAGTCAACTGCAAATGCTGTTTGCCGTTTGTACCCCTGCTATAGCCAGCGAAGCGCAAATAGGATTGGCACTGCGGGTGCTTTGCGGTTTTGGTATTGATGAAATTGCTGAAGCATTTTTAACCAATAAGGAAACCATTAATAAAAGATTGTTCCGCGCAAAGGACAAATTGCGAATGGAAAATGTGAAGATGGAATTACCTGCGGAAGCTGAAATAAGCGCCCGCTTAGATAATGTGTTACATGTAATTTACCTTTTGTTTAGTGAAGGGTACTATTCCAAAACGCAAAACCAGATATTACAAAAGGACCTTTGCCTTGAAGCCTTACGACTAGGGCTGATGCTTACGGAATATGATAAAACCAATCAGCCTAAAACAAATGCTTTAATTGCTTTGATGTGTTTTCATGCTTCGCGGTTTGGCGCCAGGGAAACCGATGAAGGAGCATTGGTATTATATGAACAACAAAACGAGGAACTTTGGGATAAGGAATTGATACACCAGGGCAGCAGGTTCCTTAATATTTCGGCGATGGGAAATGAAGTAAGTTCGTATCATTTAGAAGCTAAAATTGCATATTGGCATTGCCTTAAAGAGGATAGTAAAGAGAAGTGGGAAGATATTTTGCAATTGTACAACCAGCTTTTACTGGTTAACTATTCGCCCAGTGTTGCGCTTAATCGCACTTACGCCTTGTACAAGGCCAATGGCTGGCAACCGGCCCTTGCTGAGGCGGAAAAGTTAAAACTGGAGACCAATCATTTTTATTTTTTACTACTGGGAGAGCTTTATAAAAATGCTGACAAGGGCAAGGCAAAATTAAATTTGCAAAAAGCTTTGGCTTTGGCTAAAACCAAAACCGAGAAAGAAGGGATTCAAAAGAAGATTGATAAGCTAAGCGACCTATCCGGCGGGTAATCATTTTTTGCTGGTTTTTGTCTTTTCCTTTTCTGTAATTTTCTTTACCCTGAATTTTACAATGCGGCTTATTAGTGACAGGGGCATAGGCTTGTTGATAGGAAATTGAACTGAGCCTTTTGCGCCCTTGTAGCCCGCAAGATCTTTTTTAAATTCTTCCAATACCCGCGGCGTCGGGTAAAACCCAATATGATTTTTAAAACCTCCAAAGTGAACGAGGTTGCCGTTAAGCGTAAAAGTGGGGATACCATATTTAATAGCCTCCTGTGCTTTAGGGGCAGCTTTTTTTATAGTGGCTCTTACCTGTTGCAAAAGAACCTGGACGTCGGCCGGAAAACCTGCAACGTATTCATCTATGTCTTGTGGCGAAGTAGTTTTTTTCATGGTTATTGTATTAACTGAAAATAAAGCTAAGAGGTTGTTTACGATTGTGTAATGTGCAATTGCGACTTTATGAATGGGAATATGCGACATCTGCTCGACCATTTAATTCCAAAAAATATCGCACTCGTTGTCCTGTTTCATTCATCTCGGTACTTATTCAGGTATAACTAAAACAAAAAAGCAAATGGATACTTTTCTTGCGCCAATAGAAACGCCCGATGGGATAATAATGAAACTGGTTTATTTTTTTACGCGCCGACAGTTTGGTAAGGTGCTCACTCCTTTAAGTGTGTTTTCCGCCCGGCTGCCAAGCGCATTCGGGTGGTTTTATGGTAAAATATCGGGTTTGGATAAAAAGCTGGTGCTGCCTAAGCAGACTACTTTCCTTGTGCGGCAGCAGGTTGCACGGCTTAATGTTTGCCTGTTCTGTATAGACACAAGCCGGTGGGCCGCTATACGGGAAAATATGGATGCTACTAAGTTTGATGCACTGGACCAGTATAATACCAATCCACTTTTTACCGAAGCCGAAAGAGCCATGCTGGATTACGTTACGGAGTTAACGAGGGATAAAAAAGTAAATCCAGCCACTTTTAAACGGATGGCAGCTTATTACTCCGAACGCCAGATATGCGAAATTGTGTGGCTGGTAGCCAGTGAACATATTTACAATATCACCAACATCGGTTTAAATATTCACTCGGATATGTTGTGTGACATCAGTAAAAAGAAGTAGAGGTGCGAATGATGTAATTTCTATGGCTAATTGTGTAAGGCTCCCGGCCGGGCTTCCTCCATCTTTGTTGATTGAGGATTTGGATTCAACAACTTAGCGATGGAAGTTTATGCTAAAAGCACTTTTGGTTTTTGCCGCTATATTGATTTGGGGAAAACCGGAGGCTCAAAGATGCTTAAACTGCAAAGCTTTGTTTAACGCTGAGTTTTTATACTATCCCCACCAAAATACCGACCGGTGGGTTTTCCATTATGTTTTTTCCGAGCAATATAACCCACTGAACGGACCCAAAAAAAGAACCGAGGACTATCGCTACCTGCATAACGGTGATGATGTAAAAGGCACTCTTAGCATATTAAACCAGGACATGGAAGGTAGCCAATGGCTTAAAAATTTTGACTTTGGAAAATTTGCCAATGTTATTGTTGAAATGGGAAATACCACCAGAGAAAAACCAAAAGGAATTTTTGAGTGGAGCGGAAAGCTTCTATTTTTTAAGGTGTTTAACAGGCGGAGATTGGGTGGCTTAAGGCATTAGTCAGCGGCTAATAATGTTTCAATTACCGGCTAATAATATCCATCCTCATACCATGCTTCGTCCTTAAAGTAACCATGGGATTTAATTCGGGTTGAAAACCTTTGGTAAGTTTAAAGCGGAACTTCTGTAGCATCATTACCAGTATTATCTGCATTTCCATTAAAGCAAAGTTGTTGCCTATGCATTGTCTTGGCCCACCGCCGAAAGGGAAATAAGCAAAGCGGTGTTTTTCCTTTATGTTTTCCTTGCGGAATCTTTCAGGATTAAATACTAAGGGTTGATCCCACAAACGCGGGTCGCGGTGAATGTGATATGCCGGTATCAGCATAGCATAACCTTTGGGAATATGATGGCCGCCTATTACGTCGTCTTCAATATTTTCGCGACCGATTATCCATGCGGGCGGGTACAATCGTAAAGATTCATCAATAACCAAACGCGAGTAAGGCAGTCGCATGAGGTCCTCGAGGGTTGGTGTTTTGCCTTGCAGCACCGTGTCGATCTCATCATATAATTTTTGCGCTTCAACCGGATTCTGATCCAGCAAATACCAAAGCCAGCTTAATGCTACCGCGGTGGTTTCATGTCCCGCTAAAAAGATGGTCATGGTTTCGTCGCGCAATTGCTGATCAGACATTTGTTCGCCGGTGTCTTCGTCTTTAGCCTCCATCAACATAGCCAACAGATCATGAAACTGCCCGGTGCTTTTTCGTCTTGTTTGAATAATTGGATTGAGAACGTTGTTTAGATTTTCGATAGATTTCCTTTCGCGCAAATTGGTAGGTGTTGGTACCCAGTTAGGCAAACGGAACGGCGTTTTAAAACGGTCCATAATTAACTGGCTGGTAGTTTCTATTTCGTGGCTAACAATATCAATGGCACTTTTTACTTCGGAACTGAACATGGCGCGGGCTACGATATTTAAAGTAAGCGCCATCATCTCCATCGATACATCCACATTATTTTTTTGAGGCATGACCTCCATCTTTTCAATTTGTTCGCGGGTGCAATCCACCATAGCGTTTACCATTCCGGCCAGGCGCTCCCTGTGAAAAGCCGGTTGAGCCAATCGTCTTTGCTTACGCCAAAATTCTCCTTCGCTTGTTAGCAGTCCGTTTCCCAACAGCATTTTAAGCACATCGTTGTTGAACCACTTCAGGTAGTTCTTATTATTATCCTGCATGATGTGCTTAATGTATTCAGGGTCGTCCACCACCATTATTTTGGTGAACATAGAAGTGATCATAAACACGCCTTTAAAGGTCTGCGTAGTTTCGGTAAGATAATTGATTGGATAACGAACCAGGTAATAGGCGTTACCAAAAAACCAATGTTCTTTTTCGGGATGGGGAGGGACAGGACGTTGTGTTACGGAAGATGCTGA
>JAQBNQ010000017.1 GCA_028288545.1 Bacteroidota bacterium | reverse complement strand
ATTTCAAGGTGTATTCCAATGGCTCTTAAAAGGTTTCGTCCTGAGGCTTCGAATGATTTATACAATTTGGTTCCCAGGTCAAAAAACTCCGGCAACTCAGTTACGCTAACATTGTCGGGATAATGTTCAGCAGGCAAATTTTCACCTTCTACAATTTGCCCCATCTGCCAAAACTCTTTTAAGTCCGGTGCTTCGCTTCCTTTTGCGTGTTCTTTACCAAAAGAAGTGTAGCCTCTTTGTCCCGCCAATTCAGCTATCTCATATTTTCTTTTTGTTTCGGAAGGAAGGGAAAAGAATTTTTGAACCGCATCGTAATAGTCGTTGATCAGTTGCTGCGGAACGCCATGATTTTTTACTGCGGCAAATCCTACATCTTCAAAAGCCTTACCAATTTCAATTACAAAATTATACTTGGCGGTATCGTTGCCGTTTACAAACTGGCTAAGGTCGATAACGGGAATAGAAGTTGAAGACATGGTTTGTAAGTTAGATGAAAAGCAAAAGTAGAAATATACCGGTTACGGTTTTGAAAGACTATCGTCGGGAAAATGATCAGTCACAAAAAAAACGGACTCGTTAAATTTGGAAGAGAAGGTTACTCCAACGCCTTTATTTTGGCCGGTAGAAGCTAAAAAGGCAAGTGCTTCATCGCGGTCTTTTACAAACTTAATGTTGCGGCCGGCATAAAACACTATTTGCGGATCAATTTCGCTGGCGGTAAGGACCACAGCGTCTTTTGGAACACTTTCCTTAATGTGAGTGCCTATTTCTTTTTGGTAGGATTTCTTTTTGCCTAAGAATGAATTAAACGGCGGATTCATCACTTCATATTGAAGGATCAATAACAATATCGTAACAATCAAACCTATCCGCATATTCCGAATTGGAACGGCCCCCGACTTTTTAATTTTGTCGTATAAAATACCCAGCAACACGCTGAAAAACAATGAAGCATATAGCACGGTAAAATCGTGTACCGAGTAATTGAGAAAAAAGAAGTGTAGAAGGCCAACCGGTAACACCGAAAGCCAGATAAACCGGTATCCGTTTTCACTAAAAACTATTTTCAGTTTTTTATGTGTCATGGCAAACCAGATGAAAAGACTGAGAATAAGGTAGATCACTATATAGTGTATGAAATAGTTGTACAACAGCGTTTTAAACAACCACAGGTATGAGAACATAAAGTGCATTAGGCCACGGTCGGTTTCTTCAAGGCTGCCGCGTTGAACGTAGCGGTTTATCATTTCGCTAACATATGCCCCGGGGCCATTTATTTGCGAGTATTGGTAGGTGATAAGTCGCAACATTAAAAGGCCTACAATTACGGTGGTCCAGATGAGTACATTGAATCCTTTAATGGAACGCACATGTAACAGAGAATAGACGATGATGCCAAAAGCAAAGAACACGCCCAGCCAACTGGTATAGAGCATAAGGGCGAGGCAAAGCGCGTAAATGAAAATGTATTTGGGCGAGTAGAATTTTTGCCGGATGATCATTTTGAGCGCCGTGTAAACACCGATAACAAATGGCAGATGAACGGCCATATCGCTCATGTACACGTTACCCTGAAACCACAAGGTAGCGGGCAAAAAAGTATAAATGGAAAAAGCAACAACTGCGGAGCGGTAAGGCAAACTACGTGCGCGGTTAAAACTTAAAAGGCAAACGGTAAAGTACACAAACAGGCCGCAGATAAAATGAAAAATGAGATTAATGATCTGCAGGGGCAGCACGTCGGGCCGTATGTGCAATATTTTAAAAATGAAAAACGGAAAGTAATATGCAAAGGGCGGATGAGAAACGTAATAGTAGTTGCCTTCCTTATCAATCATTTTGCCGGAGGCGTTAGCGCTGTTATTGATGTTTTTGTCCGCCGGATTGTTGTAGGTCATTACGGGATTGTAACCGTATTTTTCAATTCCGTTATCGTACCATATTTGCATTACGCGTAACGAAATAGCAGTACAAAATTCGTGATGACCTGAAAGCGGACGGTTAAGTTGAGGCAAACGCACAGCCACGGAAAGCAGGAAGATTCCGAAAAGCATTGGAAAGGTACGTTTGATAAAGTCCATCGTCACGTTGGCAAATGTAAAAAAACGCCTGTTAGTATCGGGGCGACTTGTCAGCGTATAAATTAATTTTGAAACAAAAACCACATGCCCTGTATTAGCCTCACCACAGAAATCAAGGCCCCTATAGAAAGATGCTTCGATCTTTCCAGGAGCATTGATCTGCACGTGGTTTCAACCAGCGGCACCGATGAAAAGGCAGTAGGAGGGAGAACCAGCGGTTTGATTGAAAAAAATGAAACAGTTACCTGGCAGGCTGTGCACCTTGGGGTTAAGCAAAACCTTACATCGCTTATTACGGAATTCGAATACCCCAATTTTTTTGTGGACGAAATGATAAGCGGGGCGTTTAAATCCTTCCGCCACGAACATCGGTTTACGGAAAAAGGAGGGGTAACTATTATGGATGACAAATTCACCTTTAAATCCCCTTTGGGTTTTATAGGCGAGGCTTTTAATGCCTTGTATTTGACCAATTACATTACCCGGTTTTTATTGAAACGAAATGCGGTGATCAAAGAATATGCAGAAGTAGAGGGATGGAAAAAATTAGTATGATCAAACAGCTTTCAGCTTCTATCCGAAATGAATCATTAATTTATTTTTAACTTTAAGTGATGAAAGGAATTTTCCTGCTCCTGGCAATTTCGGTTTTTAGTTTTTTAAGCTACCCGGGTTTTGCTCAGCAGCAAATGGTGGGCAATTATTGGTCGAAGGGTCACATGGGTCGGTTTGCGCTTAAAGCAGATTCAACATTCAGTTATAATTATGCTATTTGCCTTATTAGCCAGGGTGCTTCGGGAATTTACCGGGTTAATGAGGATACCGTTTTTGTAACACGAACTGCCTACTATCCACAATATGATTGGATAGTAAAGGAGCCATACATTTTTAAAGACGGAATTTACGTTGCCAATCATAAAACTGTAGTGGATTCGCTACCGGATGGAACGATAGATCACTTTCCCGAACAAATGTACTATCATGATGGGCGCCTGTACGGTGTAAAATGTAAATCCTTTCCGGCGTATAAAGAAAAATATGTGCTGTTTCAAAAACCCGGGTATAAGAACCCTTCTGATTTGAAATTGGAAATGGATGGATTGTCGTACGATATGTATACTGCTTTTTTCCTAATGGGAAATTGAGCGTTATTACTTGTGAGAAATGGCCAATCGACAAAAGCCATCAATAATTGCAATCGTTTCTTTCTCTCTTTCAAAAATGCTCATGTGCTTGCATTTGCTGTAAAAGTGCGCGTCGGCAAAGTTGGGGAATGATGCCTGCTTTAGCGTGAGTGGAAGAGGAGCACTTTCATCTTCCTTTCCATTAACCAGCAAAACCGGAACTTTTGCGTTTTTCAAAACATCTTCCTTGCCGGTTCTTTTCATCATAGCCTCATTGGCCCGCATCACGGCCGCTGGCGTATAATTCAGCGCTTTTGAAATCAGGGCATTGATGAGTTTCTGGTTTTTCTTTT
>JAQBNQ010000634.1 GCA_028288545.1 Bacteroidota bacterium | reverse complement strand
GCTAACCGCTCTATCCCTATTTTAGAATTACCGCTTAGTTTTAAATTGCGCTTCGCTTTAAACAGCATACATTCGTCCCGTATAATTTCAATGGTGGGTACTTCAGGCATATCTTTAGTTCTCACAGTCTATATCCAACTTTCCTGCCGTTTTTTATTTTGAGTATTTAATTCCTTTTGGGGAAAACCAGCAACAGGCTTTTGTAGCCTTCCCTTCGCAATTTGAGGCACTTAGCGCCGGCATGTATTTTGGGTTTAGTTGCGTATTCAATAACGCTTTAAATTTTAAAACATGAAAACTACCGATTCAAAAGGCAAAAACCTTAAATCTGACGGCCGCGAAATGGATATGGCTAATTCTGCTTTGCACGAACTTTTTTTAAGTGAGTTAAAAGATATTTACTGGGCCGAAAAATACCTGGTAAAAAACCTGCCCGACATGGCAGAAAAAGCCCAATGTCCGGATCTAAAGGCTGCTATTGAAAGTCACTTAACTGAAACTGAAGGCCACGTTACCAGGCTTGAGGAGGTATTTGAAAGCCTGAACGAAAAAGCATCGGCAAAAAAATGCGAAGCTATGGCAGGCTTGGTTGACGAAGCCAAAGAAACAATTGGTGAAACGGACGAAGCCTCACCTGTACGGGATGTGGCAATTATATCGTGCGCTCAAAAGGTTGAGCATTATGAAATAGCTACTTATGGTACCTTGCGTACACTGGCTCAAATTATGGGTCATAGCAAAGCGGTAGAATTACTAAGTGCTACACTTGATGAAGAAAAAAAGGCTGACAGCAAACTTTCAGAAATTGCTGAGGACCACATAAACGAGGATGCTAAAAATGAAGTGAAGCAATAGTTTAAATGCCGAACGATTTCAAAATTTTAGTGAGGGGCCAACGAAAGTTGGCCCCGATTTTTTTAAGCTATTTTAATACGACCTTAGCGCCCGGCTTTATTTGACTGCCATTGTATTTTAATTCCGTCCCTATAAACTCAGTAAAACGGTAAACTATTGTTTCAATTTTATCAGGCCTCGCTTTTTTAATGGCTGCTTTCAGCAAGTCCCAGTGTTTTTTTTCCAATTCGATTCTAAACGATGTAAAGTTGCGTCGGGTAAATTTTACGGCGGCTTCAAGTTTATCTGACGCAAGGCCTAAATTATCTTCTTTTAAAAGCAACATAATTTCCAGGTACCTGAGGCTAAGATCATAGTTGAGGTGCGCCCGTGTTCGTTCCACCCGGTAAAAATTATTCAGGTGAGTATAAAAATCTGTTCGTTTATTGTGCAGGTAGGCACACAGGCAGGCTATATAATCTGCCTGGTATTGTAAACCGGTATCTAATGGCAATGCAGCAAACCGTTTATAGCCGAAATCAAAGTCCTTCACGTTTTTTTCAAAGAAATGATAAACACAAAAATTTAACCACACCTGGCTGTCGAACAACATACCGTGTTTTCCCAGGGAGTTTTTTACTTTTTTAAAGTGCGACTCAGCGCTTTGTCCCGAAGCAAAATCAATATGAAATCCCATCAGGTTCAACAGGGCCACATTGCGGGCGTAAACCAATACGCCTTGTTCATCGTACCGGTTCAAAAAATTGTCCATTTTCTCCACTACGGTCTGCGCCTTATTAATGTTTACCTCATATTGGGTGTACAGAACAAAAAAGCAGTGCAGCGCATTAAATACCGGTATTGGGTGGTCAACAGCTTCCGCTTCTTTAAGGATGCTTTCAAGGTTTTTGGCGTAGGCAGCAAAGTGCTTTTCCTTCATGTCGCCTTTTTCAATAAGGGCCATTTGTACTATCACCTCTCTATCAACGCGGGTAAACCGGTGTAGCCGGTCGCTGTTATCGAAACACTTTTGTTTTAGTTCCTCCAGCCATTTTACGTCGCACCGGGTGTAGGCCACCATCATTTGCATATTGTAAAGTTCCTGCAGCACATTCCACCACCCATTGCTGATGTATTCGTCTTCCAGCCGCAAACGTAGTTTATTGCAGTGTACCTGTAGTCCCCGCCGGTATAATACGTTGGAAAGGATAAGGTCGTCATACGAATTACGTATGTGCATTTTTATAACTTCATATATCTCATCTTTAGCAAGGCTTACGTTTTTGAAATAGGTATTACTGTTAATGCCAAAATGCTTTTCAACCTGCTTTTGGCTCCAGTCCGGGTTTTGCATTAATAAGCCAATAAATTTATACAATTGACCGGGCGCATTATTTATGCGCTCAATAAGAGTGCTGCGTTCCTGTTCAGTTAGTGCTTCAATTAGTTCGTTTATCATACTTTCTGCTATCGGTAAGTAATATACCAATTTGGCATTCTTAAAACCAAATCAGCAGGCTGGTATAGGCAAAAATTGGTTCAAACGCCAAAAGGTACTGGTAAGAGGGGACCGGATTTGTCCTTTCACCATTATGGGAGGGCAGGTATTTTTGCTCTCAATATTTAAAAACTAAAACGATAATTATGAAAAAAGTATCTCTTCCGTTGGCTTTTATGTTTGTTACGGCTATGTTGTTTATCTCATCCTGCGGAAAAAAGAGCGATAGTTCATCAACGCCTGGTAAGATTACATTTACGGCTAACGGCACTAATTACAGTTATACTTCTCCAGATGGGATGCTCGCTACTACCAGTGGAAATGTGGCCACGGCTACTTCAGCAGATGCAAACAACAGCAGTAATAGTTTTATAGTCAGAGTTACGCCTAATGCATCAGGCACCTATGCTTATTCCGTAATTACTTCATTAGAGTGGCTCGTTAATTCAAAAGTTTACGTCACGGATCCAGCCAACTCCCAGGGTACTATTAGTTTAAATATTTCCGGCGCAACGGCTACTTCTGCTTTTACAAACGCAATTCTTTATAACAGTTCAAACTTCAACGATTCTATAATTATTACTAATGGTGCCTACTCAGGTAAGTACTATTCTTTGTAAGTCTATCGGGTATTAAATTAAATGGCCGTCCTATATAGGGCGGCCATTTGATTTTAATCAGGTAGCATCATCGCTCTAATTTTTTATCACTTTCTTTGAAAATACTCCAGTATCAGAAGTCGCGCGAAGAAGGTAAACACCTTTGGAAAAGCTGGCTAAATCGATCTGGATATTCTGTTGCAAGGAAACAGATGCCTCAAAAACTATTTGGCCCAATGTGTTTACCAGTTGCAATTGACGGATTCGACCTTCAGGCGACATAATACGAATTAGATCCTTCGCTGGATTTGGATAAACACTCCAATTCAGTTCTTCATTAGCAACTTTGGAAATTGCATTTTGAATTCCTGCCCATTTGTAGAATGCCGGTGAGGTGCTGCCTGCCACAGTGCCTAAACCAGCCCAGCCATGGTTAGCATCGGTAAAGGTTACGGAGTTATAAAAATTTACTGTGTCAACAATTGTCCATGTAGCACCATTGTCAATGGTCATCATACTTCCGCGCCTTCCAATTCCTGAATCGCCAGTTGTAATAAAAGTTCCCGGAACTCCCGGTATGGCTGCGAGGTTAGTAAACGCGCGGGTTCGGTTGGGCAGAGTATCCCAGGTTAGCCCGCCATCGCTGGTTGTAGCCAATGCAGCATCCTGAAATGGTAGAAAATTGCTGTTATTAAGTGAAGAAGAAACCATGCCGTTTAGTGTGTCTGAAAAGGCGATAGTATGAACGCAGCGGTTAATCGCCAGCGGTATTTGGTTTGTTCCCCAGGTTACACCTTTGTCAGTAGAATAAAAGACACGGCTCCGTGAGGTAGGGATCCACACCTTATCACCACGCACTGCAATGTCGTTGTTCGCGCTTATCATAATAAAGCTTTCGCTACCTGCCAGCACGGGCGAAGTTGTATTTGTAAAACTAAACCCCTGGTCCGAAGAATATGAAATTGAGTTTGCATAGCCAAAAGCCAGCAAATCGTTGGCATTAAAAGCCTTAAAAAATATGCCAAGGCCATTGCCAACAACCGACTTTGCAACGGTATCCCAGCTAGCTCCTCCGTCATTTGTAACTAAAAGCCGGGCTCTGAAATTGGTGGAACTTTGATTGCCGGTAGTTATATATACTTTGTTCGCACTGATGGCCTGTATATCAAGGCTTATGTACCCGGTTGCAATTGGAATTGGAATTAACGACCAGGTTTCTCCTGCGTCAACAGAGCGAAGTGCATAAAGAAGATGATTGGAGGGGATATTGACCCCTGCCGATAAGATGTTGTAATCATCAGCCGTTGCCCATATTACGGAATCGTTAGCGGCCGAAATATTTCCTATCCCATAATCCAAAGGCAGCAGGCCAATTGCCTTGGGTATCCATTGACCATGCGAAAGAATAGCCCCAAGCATTAATAAAAGAGTAAGCGCCGGATTTCGTAAATGTTTTTTCATGGTTGGTTTTATGAGTAAATTATTGGGTTAACCCATGTAAGGTAGATAGTTTTTAAAATAATAGAAATTATTTTTTATTGAAAGTATGTAGATGTATTTTTCGATTCGGGAGTGCATGAAACTGTTGCGAATTGCGCGGATTATAGTTTAACGAAAGTCTTCATCGCAAATTTCCCACCTATAGTCGTACCCCTAAGAATATATGCCCCGGGAGACAAGCCTTTCGTATTGATTTTCCATTTTGATGCGCTTATACCTTTGCACTGGTAATTGATTTGTCCCGTTAGGTCAAGTATCTCCAAGTCAATGCTACCTGCAAATGGACCGAGTGATACGGTAATTTCTTCGTTGGCCGGATTTGGGTATATATCAAATTGAAGTCCGTTTAAAGTTGCTTCAACACCGGTGGAAATACAGCCGGGATAATTGATGTACACATCAGGTGATAGGGCTGTGCATCCAACGGAATCAATTACCTTAACCGAATAGTTTCCTGATTGACTGACGGAGTAAAAGCGCGTAGTTGCTCCGTTAATAATACTACCCTGCAGGTACCATTGATAGCTAATGGCCGGCAGGTTTTGGGCAGTTAGTTCACAAAAATTTACCTGCACAGTGGGTGCGGTTAAACTGCAGTTGATTACATAAACGCTAACGGTGTCGGTATTACTGCACCCTTTGCTGTCTATTATCGTTAGGGTATAAAATGTGTTTGAGTTAATACCGGAAACAACTGGATTCGCTATACTAATTGAACTAAGTCCGATGGCCGGACTCCACAGGTAAGTATACGGCGAAGTTCCATTTGTGGCAGTGGAGTTTCCGCCTATTGTATCAGATGAAGTAGATGGTAAATACACAGTGGGCCCCGCGTCGGCAACGGGTAGTGGATTTACCTGTACAGTAATCGTATCAGAAACAACATTGGCATTGCTGATACAGGTTGCTGATGATGTCATCCTGCAATAAACTGTTGAATTGTTTTGAATATTATTGAGCGTAAATGTTGTACCGCTACCTGCGACATTTCCATTTACGTACCAGTTATACATTGGGCTATTACCTCCATTCGCGGATAAAGAAGTGAAAGTTGCACTGGCTCCACTACACAAGTTGGTATCCGCCGTAGCTATAGATACAGCGGCTGATTGCAAGGCAGTAACATTTACCACAATGGCGTTACTGGTTCCGGTAATGCCACAGGCATAGCTGATTGCTGCGGTATAGGTGCCTTGCTGTTTCGCATAAAACGTACCAACGCCAGTGCTGTCAACGGGATTTCCGTTCAAATACCAATGAAATTCTGCTGTTGAAACTGTGTTGCCTGCTGTGGTGTGCAGCGCTACACTGTCACCCTGGCAAAAACTGGCATTGCCGCTGGTTAAAACAGGTGGTATATTAAAGTATAAAGTATTGCTCCCACCGCTTTCGCAGCCTGGATTGCCACATTGGCTATACGCAGCCATGTTCCAACGGTAAAGATTGCCACTGGCAAGCGCTGCAGTTTCTGTAGTCCCCGCATGGCAGGTATCGTACCAGATAATATTTGGTGCGCCATAAGGGCACTGGCTGATTCGGGGATAATAGGAAATGGCTCCCGTTGAGGCATTCCATTGCAAAGGGGCCGAAGTAACGCTACTGCCAGGTCCCGATGCCGTGCCTGGTGAAACAGCCACCGGCGTTGCCGGAGGTGTGCAGGCAATAATACCTCCGCCAATTAAAGTGTCAAACGAGTTTGTATTTCCATGATATACATCCAGGTCAACCTGTGCCGAACTGTTACCCCCAATTCCCGAAACAGTTCCTGTCCATGAATATTGCTTAAATAACCAGGTTGTCCAAACACCTAAATGTGCAGCATTGGGTGCAGCAGTAGCACTGCCGTCCGGGTCCGCAGTCCAAAGGCCGTAAGTATTTAGCGAACTATTCAGGTAACTGGCATAGGTTCCGTTAGTATAAATAACAGGAGCAACACCGGTGGCGTTTTCCACGGTCGACATCCAGTCCTGTACCCACATCGTTAAAGCGTTGCTGGTAAAAAAACTCGAAAGCGGAGTACCGCTTGGGTCTTCCAGGTCTAAAACCGGGGGCAAATATCCTGCTCCAATATAAGAACTGGCCTTGCTTAAAAAGTAGTTTGCTTCGTTAATGGCAGTATTAGTTTCGGGTCGCGCAAAGTGGTAAGCACCCATTACTACGCCCGCAATGTTACCGCCGCTTATGTTTGTTACAAAGGAAGGGTCAGTGTAGGTTACGCCTTCGGTTGCTTTGCAAAATGCAAACGTTTTTCCTGCAGTTTTTGCCTGTACCCAGTTGATGGTTCCGTAAGGAGGGTCGCTGTCGTAATGAGAAACATCTACACCCAAAATAGTTTGAGCAGCAATTGCTAAGCTAAAGATGACCAGTATTGAAACGCAGAGTAAATGTTTTTTCACGGAAATACACATTTAGCAAGCCGTAATTTGGCTAATTAAATCCTTCTTCGATCGAAATTAAACTCTGCCCAATTTTCGGTACTACTCCACCGATATCTTCTTCGAGGCAGTTCCCTGTGCTGTGTGAACCTGTAAGGTATAAAGCCCGGAACCAAATTTGCCAAGGTCAAGCGTTGTAGTATAAACGCCGGAAATATTCAGTGCCTGCTCGTAAAGTTTTCTTCCTACAGCATCATAAACAAATAGTTGTCCTGCAACTGCACTTGCCGTGCTGATCTTTAGGGCAAATACACCGTTGTTAGGATTCGGATAAACTGAAACATCTGCATTCAGGTTGTTGAAGTGATCATTAATGCCCGATGGAATAGTTAAGGAGCAGGAGTCAGAAATACCAACTACACGCAGGTAATATCCTCCAAACGATGAATACTGGTTAAGCGGACCACGACGCGCTACCGGGAAATTTTGTCCCTGTGCATTGGCAGTAAGCCATGCAGTACCATATGCAGTAAGTTGGTAGGTACCAACTGAATCAGTAGTAGTTCCGGCAAAGTTTACGCAACCATAGCCACCACCTAACAATACTCTTGGACTGCGGCCAAAAGTTATTCCGTTTGGTAATCCCTTAATAGAGTCAATTTCTACAGAATCAACTGTAACGTGTACTGTAATACCTGCAATCAAAGTGGAACTGTCTTTCTGAATTTTGCCTTGAACGGTTTCATCGTAAGGTACTGTCTGGATGATACATGGCAAATCACTTGGCACAGGATAAACCCCCGGAGAAGTTAAATGCGCGGAGTCGATTGTGCATGGTCTGATAAAAGGAGGTTGTACACGAAGAGCATAGTGAAACGGAACGCCTGCGCCATATCCCTGAACTACTGAATTGAAATCATTCAGGCTGATAACCGTATCGCCTAGCTGAGCTGATATTACATGCACGGAACCCAGGAAACTTAAATGATACAAACCCGGAGGTGCCAAAGTGGCACCGGATATTTCAAAGCATTGACGCCCTCCTGAGGAAACCACATGAGTTAATGGGTTTTGAACATATCCAACACCCGTAGGTAATCCCAGTATAGTATCAATAATTGTTGAAAGGATACGAAGCGTATCTGTAGTGTCGTTAAGAAAAGCGGGAATGTAAAGTTGGATAGTTGTGTCATACGCAACTCCTTCAACTATTGGCTGTATGCTTGTATCAGCCGGCCAAAACCCGAATTGTAAATTATTAGTATCAATTACGCATTGCGATTTTGCGATAGATGCTGCGCCAATAAAAAGGGCAATAAAAAGGTAGATTTTTTTCACGTTATTAGGGTTTAAGGGGTTGAATATATTAAAAACCCTGAAAGAGTTTGATTTTTTAGGGTCGGTAATAATTATACAAGCTTAAATGTTGGTTTTTTAATTATGAATATTTATTAACAAAAGCAACTAAAACCGGCCCGGTTATATCTACTTTAAAAGTTTTGTATATTTGAAGATTAGCCCTTAAGGAAATTGAAAAATGATTAAAAAATACCCACTACTGTCTTTAGTCTCTTTAATCACCCTGCTTTTTGCAGCGGTAGATTTATCCGCTCAGGCCGGAACGCACAAAGCCACCTTTGCCCAAAAGGATATAATGGGTTCCGCAGCGTTTATTCAGAACAATCAGCTTGTTGGCGATTTTAACGGTCAGAAAATTCTCTATTTCACCCACCACGATAATATCAACGCCTTTTTTACGGCTAATGGGCTTGTATATAAAGTGAATAAGATTGATGAAAAGAAGTTAGCGAAACGCGAAAAAGAAGAAAGGGAGAAAGCACATGAAAAGCGAAAGGAAGGTGAAGATGAAGGTGAAGAAGCTATTCCCGTTAAAGCTACAACTTTTGCCATGGAATGGGTTGGTGCTAATCCCCATGCTGTAATTGAATCAGCTCAAAAAAAAGATGGTTATTACAGCTATATAAAGAAGGAGGGGAATTCAACAAAGTCCGTCATTACCGACGGATTTAAAACCCTGACCTATAAAGAACTTTATCCCGGTATTGATGTGGTTTATAGTTTCCCCGAAAAGGGCGGCGTTAAATATAACCTGGTCGTTCATCCGGGTGCGGATATCAGCCAGGTAAAGATGACATGGTCTGGTATCAGGAGCCTGAAAAAAGACGTTGATGGTAATCTCTTGGTTCACGCCCATAATGGCGACATTATGGAACACGCCCCCGTTTCTTTTGCTACCGGCCATGTCGTTGCAACTGAATATGAAATTAAAGGAAATACGGTTCAATTCCGTTTGCCTCAGGGATACAATAAAAATGAAGTGCTCACTATTGACCCTTGGGTTACTGCACTTACAACCCTTCCTCCATCCAATGTTGGTTTTGATGTTGACTATGACTTTTTAGGTAACCTGTTTGTGTATGGCACAGGCCAGGTAGATATATATGATCTCAGTAGCTTTTGCCAGATAACAAAATATAATTCTGCCGGTGTTGCACTATGGACTTTCAGCGGCCAAATTACGACGCCCATAAACTGGACATCAGGAGATGTTAACGACAATATTAACTATCCGTCAAATATGATCGTTGATAAATCGAATGGCAAGGCATATACCGGTCAGGGATATTTTTTTGGTGGTGCAACGGTTGTTCGTTTAAATCCTGCCGGTCAGTATGATAATTTTATCTCTGCCGTTGATCCGAATTTCCAGGAAGTGTGGTGTTTTGCATATAACTGTCTCAACGCATCGGTACTGGCCTTAGGCGGAGGTACTACTTCAAACGTTAATATGGCTATTATCAATACTACAAGCGGTTCTACAACAACAACCAATATTAGTGGTATATCCAGTTCTACAGGTAATTTTCAGGACATTGTTTGCGGCACTTATGATACTGCCGGAAGTCTGTATGTAATGATGAATGATGGCCTCGGAATTCTGCCATATACCAATACCATATATAAAGTAAATAGTGCTTTTAACGGCAATATATGGGCCACGAATTCCAATTATAGCTGTTTCGGTGAGTTGAGGAATGCGCCTTTCTGGAGTGCCAACGGCGGTGGTATAAATTGCAATGGAAATAACTGTCTGTCGGCTAATGGCTCGTACTTGTTTTATTACGATGGAAATAATATTGCCGCTCATGATCTTGTTTCGGGAAATACGGTGGGCACATCCTATCATATAAATAACTACGATAGCCTTATGCAGGGCGGTATAGCGGTAGACAACTGCAACCACGTCTACGTAGGCGGGGTAGGGGTTATAAAAACATTCACGTTCAACGGCAGCAACTTCACTCCTGGGGCGGATATCCCACTGGGCGGAGCGTTCAGCAACG
>JAQBNQ010000576.1 GCA_028288545.1 Bacteroidota bacterium | reverse complement strand
TGCCCCTTCAGCTTCTTCAAAACCTACCTGAACAATAGGATTCTGCTTCTTCGAAGAATATTTAACCGAATTTGAAAGCAGGTTAACTACTACCTGTTCCATCATTGAAACATCGGCTGTAATATGTGGTAAAGGGCCTATTTGCAAAACGGGATTATTTTTTGACGCCATGTCGGCTTCATTCCAAACGCGGTTAAACAATCCGCTCATATCGATATCGTCCAAAACCAGTTTTTCGTTTCCGTATTTTGCCAAGGCCAGGAGATCAGCAATAATATCGTTCATCCTTTTACTACTGGTAGAAATGTGCTCAAACAACTCCTGCAGTTCGGGAGTAAAGGCAGAATGATAATCGTGCTGAATGATTTTAGTAAATCCCAGTATCGAACGCAAGGGGCTTCGCAAATCATGCGATACTGAATATGAGAATGCCTCCAAAGCTGCGTTAGCATCCAGCAATTCAGATGTTCGCTCCTTTACCCTGTCCTCCAATTCGGCATTCAGTTTTCTGATTTCTTCCTCTACCCTCTTTTTATCGCTCACATCGCGGTAGTTGAGAATAATTGCATTGATATCGGGATCGTTTAATCGATTGATATAGTTAGCTTCTATCCAAACATAACCGCCTTCCTTCTTTTTAGACCGGTATTGAACCAATTGCGCGGTGTCAGGATTTTTGAGGGCAGATGAAAAAGCATCTAATATGACAGGTATGTCTTCAGGATAAAACAGACTTGCCGGGAATTTTCCCAGTAACTCCTCGCGATCGAAACCAACAATTTTTTTGCAGTTGGGCGAAATATCAACGATGTTCATTTCAGCATCTAACAGCGCAATTCCGTCGGCGCTGTTTTCGATGATGGAGCGGAAATATTTTTCGCTTTTTACCAGTTGCTCTTTTACGCGTTGCTTTTCTTTTTTTGCGCGGACCTCCTCCAATGCACGGTTAACCTTGGTAGTAAGCGTAAACAGCTTGTCTTTTAGTGCGTAATCGGTTACGCCGCTTTTAATAAGTTCAATCGAATTTTCTTCGCCGATAGTCCCGGAAACAAAAATAAACGGCGTGTCGGGAGCCATTCTTTCCTTCACCTTAAAAGCGGTGGGCCCGTCAAACGAAGGAAGGGAGTAATCGGATAAAATAATATCGGGGCTAAAGTTGGTTATAGCATTAGAATAGTCCTGCTCATTTTGAACAATTTCAGCCACGTAATTAATTCCACCTTTTTTTAACTCGCGGTGCAGCAGTTCAAGATCGGTGGGATCGTGTTCAACAATTAATATTTTGGTTTTGGCATTCATAATTGCATATTAACGGGGGTGCTGGTTTACCATCATCCAGTATAAGCCCAGGTTTGAAATCGCTTTATGGAAATCGTCAAACTCTACGGGTTTTACTACGTAGCTATTCACTCCCAAATCATAGCAGGCCTGTATATCCGGATCTTCTTTTGAAGAGGTAAGTACCACCACCGGTATCTTCTTTGTCCGGTCGTCCGTTTTGATCCTGTGCAGCACTTCAATGCCATTTACTTTCGGCATTTTTAAATCCAGCAGAATCACTTTCGGCCTGTCTTCCACCTGCCGGCCTGAATATTCACCTTCCCCAAAAATAAAATCAAGGGCCTCTGCACCATTTTTCAGGTGCACCACATTATTTGCCAGGTTATTCTTTTTTAATGCACGAATAGTCATTTCGGCATCGCTCATATTATCTTCAACTAAAAGTATTTCCACTTCCTGGTTCATTGCGTTAGGTTTTGAGATAATGTAAAATAAAATGCAGATCCTTCATTTATCTCATCATCGGCCCGGCGCAATTGCACTTTGGATTTTTCCTGTTGTGTTACATCTACCACGCAGTGTATGATGTATTTCACATTTTTTTCTTCATCCAACACCGGTGTGTTTAAAGGACTCCAGTACCTTTCTTCAAAAGTGCCATCGGGCCTGCGTATGTCGTACTTTTGAATGGCCATGGTATGTGGTTTCTTAAATTGAAGCACCGAGTTAAGAGATGCGCCTGAATTAGATTCTCCGGTTGCATTAGGGTCATCCGGATTATCCGGAAAAACATCAAAAATGCCACGACCAATAATTTCCTTTCTGATGGTCATGGTTGCGTTTAAATAAGCATCACTTACTGCAACGATGGTTAAATCAGGCAACAGTATAAGATATAAGCCAGGGGCAGATTCAAATAGAGATTGAAAGTCAATGTTTCCCATCTAAAAAAAATACGTACAACAATAATTACTCAGCAATTACAAGAAGAAAAAAATTGATTTTGTCTGAGGGTTTGTAAATATGTGAGGATTACGTACAGGTACTCTCAATATACTTCCAAAATGCAAAACAAATTAGCCGAGATATAGTGTTTTGCCACACTCAAACATCCATTAAAAGTAATACATTGCAAATACAGATGTCTGTTTTTGCAGAACTATTTTATCTTTTACGCCAACTTTATTTATTTGTTTCAACACGGACCTGAACCAGTTCAGGTTAAACGCATTTGAACCAGCTAAAATACCGGATTCAGGTAGTAGAAATAAACCTGACAAGGCTTCGCTTGGCTATGGGTAGCATGGTTTCGGGGAGCGGGAATGATTGTTTGAATTCAACCACGTAAGTAGCAGGATTGGGAATATGGGTGTGTTGCTCTATTAACCGATATTTCACTTTTTCGTATGAATCGGAAATACTGATATTGTATTGAAACAGATGTTTGGCATGTATCCCGCGAAATTTCTCCTGCAGGTTTTCGAAAATGGTTATCTGGTAATAGTAAACATTTACCAGCCTCTTTAAAAAATCGGATAAGAAAAAATATCCTTCATCTGTTCTTAGGGGAATAATGCCTACCGGAAAAACTGCCAGCTTATCTTCCACCTCCTCGTACAATTCTTTGCCTAAGCCAAGTTTGTTTTCAATTTCGGGCATCGCAAATTCTACTATTGAATCAATTTCTTTTATCAGTTCATCATCTTCAAATACCTCTTTGTATTCTATGCGGAATTTTTCGAAATCAATTTTCGATATCTCTTTCGGAAAATCTTTTGCAACGGCCA
>JAQBNQ010000060.1 GCA_028288545.1 Bacteroidota bacterium | reverse complement strand
ACATAACGTTAGCAAACTGGATGACCAGCAACTTGCGGGGTTGATGAAAATGTTGAACCAGGGTGGAGGAAAAAGTAAGCCCTTGCCGCCCATTGATGCCGATTTTTATCATTTAAGTCACATACTTACCAAAGAGGAAAGAGAACTACAGTTGAAGGTAAGAACGTTTATGGAAACCGAAATTAAGCCTATAGTGAACCACTATTGGTTAAAGGGCGAATTTCCGTTTGAGATAATACCTAAGGTAGCCGCGCTGAATATTTGCGGTGGAGCCTATAAAGGATATGGATGCCCGGGTTTATCGCCCATGATGGAAGGAATATTAGCTATGGAAATGGCCCGGGTTGATACTTCAATCTCCACTTTTTTTGGGGTGCAAAGCGGCCTTTCGATGGGCTCTATTTACCTGTTAGGCAGCGAAGAGCAAAAGCAGGAATGGCTGCCGGCCATGCAACAACTTAAAAAGATAGGTGCCTTTGGTTTAACTGAACCTGAGGTTGGATCCGGTGTTGCAGGAGGGCTTACTATGCAGGCTAAACGCAATGGCAATAGCTGGATATTGAACGGGCAAAAAAAGTGGATAGGCAACGCCACTTTTGCCGATGTAATTGTTATTTGGGCCCGCGATGTAGATGACAACAACGTGAAAGGTTTTTTAGTGCGAAAAGGAAACCCCGGTTTGCAGGTTGAAAAGATGGAAGATAAAATGGCGTTGCGTATTGTTCAAAACGGCATTATTACTCTTACTAACTGCGAAGTGGTGGAAAGTGACCGGTTGCAAAATGCAAACTCGTTTAAAGACACAGCTAACGTTTTACGAATGACCCGCGCCGGCGTGGCATGGCAGGCAGTTGGATGTGCCCGTGGTGCTTACGAAAGCGCCCTGGCCTATACCCGCGAGCGGAAACAATTTGGAAGGACCATCGCCTCCTTTCAATTGATACAAAACCATTTGGTTGAAATGCTTTCGAACTTAACAGCCATGCAGACGATGGTGTTCCGGTTGTCGCAGTTACAGAGTGAAGAAAAAATTACGGATGAACATGCATCGCTGGCTAAAGTATTTTGCAGTCTCCGAACCCGCGATATTGTAAGCAAGGCCCGCGAAGTAATGGGCGGTAACGGAATACTTTTACAACATGACGTGGCCCGTTTTGTAGCCGATGCAGAAGCCATTTACAGTTACGAAGGCACCAAAGAGATCAATACTTTAATTGTAGGCAGAGCAATTACGGGGTTCAGCGCTTTTGTGTAAATGCCTCAGGGCTTTCGTTTCTTTTTCTTTACGTTAAACAGGTATTTAATTCCTGCCTGTACATAAAACCTGTACTCCTTAGGGTTGCTTGTACGATTGCCGCTGGTGGTATCGAAAGTATTAAATGGAATGGCCAATATGGGTGTGGCAAAAATATCAAGGTTGCGTATCCGCCAGTCAATAGTAAGGGAAGGTTCAACATCCAGCACTCCAAAAAATGTTTTTATCTGCCTGGCAAATTTTAAGAGCGCCCGGGTTTCGGAGGAATCGCCTTTTGTTCTTTGTTGAAGCCCAAAAACCTGGTTGTCGTTACCAAAGTAAGCTGTAATAGCAGGTGTAATTGTAAATACCTTAGCGCCAATAAATTTGTAAATAATAAATTCTTTACGCAGCGAAACGGCTATTTCCACCGAGTGGGTTTCAAAAGATAACAGAGCCACCCTGCTTAAGCGAACGGTACTCCAGTTAAAATAAACCCCGCCGCCTATTATCAGGTGCTTCCACATATCCACCGCAGTGGATACAGAAACATTGTTTACCAGCAGGGACCGCGAAACCTTATTGCCATACGTTGTTACACTGCGTGAAAAGCCCGCTGAAATAAACCAACGCCTGAAAAACATATGCTGGTACCCAGTTGCGATTACTGCCAGCGGCACCGGACTTAATTTTGTAATTGACTTATCGGTGTAAAAGCCCAGTGAGGTTCCCAAATACCAACCACTTTTATGAAAGTAAGCGAGCGATGGAGCAAAAAAAACGCCCTTAACTCCTACATCCCTGCCGTTTGAAAGAATTCGACTTGTAAAGTCAAGGCTAACTTCTACGTGCGAACTCTTGTCCATATTATAAACGGTAGTATCAAATGGCTTTCTTTTTGAATCGTTGAGCACAAACAAAAAATCCTGAACATCCTGGTTAAAGGAATCTTTGTATAGCAATAACAGCGCCTGGTCTTCAGGACTTAAGGAATCAAGATTGATCCTTGGTGGCATAGCGTCCTTATGTGCTTGTGCAGATACTTTTGTGCAGCAACTTGCCACTACAAAGGTTATCATAAAGCACAAATACAGTTTTGGCATATTATATTTTGACAAAAATATGAGGGGAGGGTTTAAGTTAAAGGCTGAGTTACTAACTTATTATATTCTGGCAGCTATCAGAATTTGACATAAGTACTGAATATTTTAATAGCGATGGCAAGTAGGATAACGCCGAAAAATTTCTTTACCGCCGCCAAACCTGTTTTACCAAGTCTGTCTTCAATCCAATCCATTGATAGAAGAACCAGGAATATGATAACCAGGTTTAGCGCAATGCCAATCAATATTTCAAGCGGGGTGTAAATAGAGCGCAGCGAAATAATGGTAGTTAAAGTGCCGGCTCCTGCAATTAACGGAAAAGCAACCGGAACAAAATTGCCGGAATGAGCATCATCAGGATTTGTTTTAAAGAGGTTTACCCCTAAAATCATTTCCATTGCCAGGATGAAAATAACAATAGAACCAGCCAGGGCAAACGAACGCACATCAACACCAACAAGACGCAAAAAAGTTTCGCCCGTAAAAAGAAAGAAAACCATTAAGGCTCCTGCTACTAAGGTGGCAATAGCAGGGCTAAAGTTTTTTTGATGCTGCTTTATACTGATAATGGCCGGAATACCACCCACCACATCAATAACAGCAAATAAGGTAAACGTAACAGTAAGAACTGAGTTAAACGAAAGCATATACAAAGATAAGCAACTTAAAAATCACCTCTATTTCGGCGCATCATTGGCTTTCTTGTCATCCGAATTTTTTTGAAGGTGCTCAAGTATTTGAATCATCATTTTGTTCTGATTTTCAAGATGCAGCAGTATCGTTTCAATTTCAAGTTCGGCTTTGCAGTTTACCTCAAAATCAGCTTCGGCACGGGCCTCTGCGTGGTCCGACTGCAGGTTCTGGCCTATCATGATCAGAGGCATTAAAAATATCTGGATCATGTTGGAGATAAAAAGCCATAGTACAAATGCGGGGTAAGGGTCAAAACGTGCTGCGGTAGGGCCAAGCGAATTCCAAACTAACCAACAAACGGTCCAAACAAAAATAAGGAGGAAAAACCCCATGCTGCCCACCTTATCGGTTATCCAAACCGCAAGTTTATCAAGGTTGGACAACTGCTGTTTTTGTTCGATATTGATATTGCGAATGGGTTTTATTATTGCCCTTATTTCCTCTACAGTTTTTGGTACCTTAAGTGCCATAAGCTTATTGTTTTATATGCTGAATGAATAGTTCAAATATCGGTATAAACAAACCCTGGCAATGGGCAGTAATAAGCCCTATGGGGTTGATATGCGTTAAAATGGAGACAATGCGGGTAATTATTTTTCAATAATCAGCGATTGGGGAGATACCCCAAGGTCGAATAGTAAGTTTTGAATGTCTGCCACAAATGAGTCAGGCCCGCACACATAAAAGTACTGACTGAAATCGGAAACATGGGCTAACAGAAAATCGCGGTCGATACGGCGACTCAGAAAACCCATATTATGTTCCCTGGTAAAAATGTTAACCAGGTTATCCTTTAGCATTTCCTTTAATTCGTCATGTACAATAACATCGGAAGCGGTTTTATTCGAATAGATGAGTTTATTGCCTTCTATCTGTTTAGAAATATGCAATGCCCTGAAAATAGAAAGGAAAGGAGTAATGCCCGAGCCCGCTGCAATAAATACCCCCGGGCCTTTGTATTCTATAGCTCCAAAAACATCGTGTAAAATTAATTCACCTCCAATATTTACACGGCTTAACATGTGGGTTATTCCCGGGTGTTCCATATATATCTTAATCATAAACTCAAGATAGGGCCATTGGTTAAGGCTGGTAAACGTAAACGGGTGCAATTGTTTTTCCCATCCCGGTAAATTGATGGATACATCGGTGGCCTGTCCCGGAATAAAATAATACTCGTCGGGTTTTTCAACTACAAACCGTTTTACATCGCGCGTAATAAACTGCGCTTCCAACACCTTTACAATATGCTCGCTCATATCAAATTGATTTCAAAATTGAAAATAAATATTCCAATTGTACCGGCCGCAAAATAAAAGAGCCCCACGTTGGTGGGGCTCTGCATTAAATTGGTATCAAGCTTAATTAAGGCTATGCTAATTTAACGTTTGCTGCGTTTAGTCCTTTTTTTCCTTCCTGGAGTTCAAAGGTTACCTCGTCTCCTTCTTTAACTTGGTTAACAAGGCCTGATACGTGAACAAAGTATTCTTTTTCAGAATCATTGTCCTTAATGAATCCAAATCCCTTTGCTTCATTAAAAAACTTTACTTTTCCTTTTTGCATAAAATGTTTGATTAAATTTTGTCCAAAGGTAGTTTAAAATGCGGATAAACCAAATATATAGATCCGCTCTTTTGGGCATGAATCACCCTAAAAAGGCTGTTTTTAAGCAAAAAGGCTTAAAAAAATAAAAGGGCAATGGCTTTCACCACTGCCCGCGCTTCTTGTGTACTCTCTTTCGGTAGCACACAAGACGGTTTGGCACCTGCTGCAAATATAGCCAATATAAGGGTTCAAAAAGGTTCAACTCGAAACAATTTCCTTTATTTGCGTCCTCACTTTTTCGAATAGATTATGTTTCAACTTATCAAAGACTTTCCGCAACAATTGCTCGCCGCCATCGAAATTGGCGAAAAGATAGACCTTCAGGCACGGTTTGAAGGCCCCATAAAAAATATCCTGGTTTCCGGCCTAGGAGGGTCGGGTATAGGAGGCGACCTGCTTTCGGAATTACTCAGGAATGATTTAAATATTCCTGTAATCGTTAATAAAGGGTATCACCTTCCCGCTTTTGTTGATGCCTCAACCCTGCTTATTCTTTGTTCATATTCTGGCAATACCGAGGAAACAGTTACCTGCGCAAAACAGGCAATAAAAAAAGGCTTAACCCCTGTTTGCATTACATCGGGAGGAAAGCTGGAGGAGTTAGCCACCAGACACGAATTGGATATCATAAATATTCCTCCGGGTTTTCCACCACGGGCCTGTTTGGGATATTCGGTAACGCAGTTATTTTTTATACTGAAACATTTTGGCCTGGTAGATGTTGAGTTCGTATCCACCCTTATTCGTGTGGCCTCGTTTTTAGAACTAGAGCAGGAGAAGATAATGGCCGATGCCGAGTTTTTGGCGGGCAAGATTATGCGTAAGGTGGTTATTGTTTACAGCGAGGATAAATACGAAAGCACAGCGATAAGGTTAAAGCAACAGATAAACGAAAACGGAAAAATGCATTGTTGGCACAATGTAGTGCCCGAATTGAATCATAATGAATTGGTAGGCTGGCGCGATAAACATCCCGAGTTGGCAGTTTTGATTTTCAGAACCAGCGATGAATACGAGCGCAACAGCCACCGTATTGAGTTTACCAAAGAAGTGGTGGAAGAAAAGCTGGAGAACGTTTTTGAAATTGAAGCAAAAGGAAGTGATAGTTTTGAAAAGCATTTCTATCTCATTCACTTTGGCGATTGGCTTTCCTATCACCTGGCGCTGCTGCAAGGTTATGACCCAACTGAAATTATAGTACTCAATAAGCTGAAAGCTCACATGAGCAGTATTAGCGAATAAAACAGTTTGCGGTCTGCAGTTTACAGTTTTTAATGCCTGCGACAAGGCGGCAGAAATAGTGCAAAGAATAAAAGAATGGCTTTCCTGGCAACCGGCAACTAACAACCAACAACTAAATTATGATCAAGAAAATTATTGTACCGGACGAAGAAGAAACAGCCGCCGCCATTGAACAGGGCGATGAGTTGGTGGAGCAAGTGAGCCTGAAAGTTGACCCGGGGCAAACCTCCGTGCGCATTGATAAGTTTATCCATAGTTTTTTAGGTAACAATGTTAGTCGCACTAAAATTCAAAACGCAGCAGACGCCGGTAGTATACAGGTAAATGGTAAGCCGGTAAAATCCAGTTACAAAATACGGCCCGGTGATGATATATTGCTGATACTTCCAAAACATGCCGAGAACTACGACCTGGTTCCTGAAAATATTCCATTGGATGTGGTGTACGAAGATGATGATGTAATTGTGATCAACAAGTCGCCTGAAATTGTGGTCCATCCGGGTCTGGGTAACGCAAGGGGCACTTTGATCAATGCAGTATTATGGCATTTTCAGGGACTACCAAAAGGCAAGGAAGAATTTCGCCCCGGCCTGGTACATCGCCTGGATAAAGGTACCAGCGGATTAATTGTTTTGGCTAAAACCGATTATGCGCTTACGCATCTTGCCAAACAATTTTTCGACCGTACCACCAAGCGAAAATATGTTGCCCTTGTATGGGGCGATTTGAAAGAAGATGAAGGGACCATTACAGTAAATATTGGCCGCGATACCCGCGAACGGATGCAAATGGAAGCCTATCCCGAAGGTGATAAAGGAAAACATGCTGTAACGCATTATAAAGTGATTGAGCGCCTCAACTACGTAACGCTGGTTGAATGTAAACTGGAAACCGGGCGCACTCACCAGATACGGGTGCACATGAAATATATAGGACATACGCTTTTTAACGATGCCCGCTACGATGGCTCACGTATTTTAAAAGGAACCATTTATGCCAAGTACAAACAATTTGTGGCCAACTGTTTTGAAATAATGCCGCGACAGGCGCTTCATGCAGCCACCCTGGGTTTTGTACACCCTACCACCGGAAAAGATATGTTCTTCGAGGCCCCGTTGCCTAAGGAATTTGAAATGGTGCTTGATAAATGGCGCAAATACTGGAGCAATCCCAACGCGGGAATGAACGAAGCCGAAGAATAAGGCCGTTCTTTCCATTTATTTAAAATTACATACTAATCATTTACTGTATATTTATTTGAGACATTAATTAGATGTTGCAACGATGTCGAAACATCCTTTTTACATAGGTAAAATCATGTGTTTAAAAGCGCTGATTATTGTAACTAAAACACTCACCTGCCCGTTTCAGATACCAGTTCCGGTTTATTGCGGGTATGGTTTTTGATCACTCAGAAAATCCTTCAAAAGAAATTCTCAACAGCCATCTTTCAATGCTTCACTTTAAAAGTGCTGAACCCGGTACTCAATATTTTAAGCCTTTTAAATTATAACCTAACCCAAAATAATGAAGACCCAGGAAAATATAGCCCCTAAAAATTCAGCATGGGAAATGCTGACCAATGATGCTGAGAAAGCCAGGATGACAGACGTGAACGATAACTTAAAAAGGGAAAGTGCGGATCTGCAGAAGGCGCATGATGAGTTGACCAGGATATTGAGTAGCTTAAACGAAGCATTTTTTTCATTTAATACAACAAGCTTCCAATACACTTTTATATCACCGGCTTGTGAAAAAATTTATGGATACTCGGCAAAGGAGTTTGTGGAAAATCCAATGCTGTGGAAAGAGGTTATCCATCCCGACGATGAGGTTAGAGGAGATATGAATGACGAGCGGCTGAAACGGGGCGAGCAGATTAATCTCCAGTACAGAATTATTCACAAAAATAAAAGCATCCGCTGGGTAGATGCCAAAGTTATTCCAACTGTTGAAAGCGGTAGGCTAATAAGGATTGAAATATTGATCAATGACATTACCGATCGTAAAAAAAGTGAGCGGGCTCTTCGCCAAAGCGAACGCAACCTGCGTGAGTTCTTTGAATCTGCCCCCGATGCAATTAGCATAATTGACATGGAAACCGGCTTGTTTGTGGACTGTAATGCAAAAACGCTGAAGATGTTCAAGTGTTCGCGCAAAGAATTTACACAAAAAGGCCCTGTAGATATCAGCCCTCCAATTCAACCTGATGGCATTGATTCACAAACTAAAGCTACAGAGTTTCTTGGCCGTGCTATGGCTGGTGAGAAGGTTCAGTTTGAATGGTTACACAGCGATTCAACCGGTAGGTCTTTTTACTGCGAAGTTCATCTTACGCGGCTTTCAATTCCCGGCTGTAATTATATGCGGGGTAGTATGGTTGATATCAGCGATAAAAAGCTGGCCGAGCAAAAATTGGAAAAGGCCAACCTGGAATTAAATAATCTATTCAATACTATAGATGAGGTTGTCTATTCAGTAGATACCATGAATGGCAAGGTAACACATATGTCACCTGCCTGTATAAAGATATACGGTTATACGCCTGAGGATTTTTATGCTGATGCTGAGTTGTGGTACAAAATGACCCATCCCGATGATTTGGAGGAAGTGTCTGCACTCTATCCCGTTTTAATGGCCGGCGAAAAAATGGCCGGTCAATGCCGGATTATTAATAGGAGCAACCAGGTTAGGTGGGTGGAGTACAGTACAGTTCCCACACTTAATAAAGAGGGTTTCCTGGTGCGTATAGACGGTGTTACGAGAGATATAACTGATAAAAAACTTGCCGAGGAAAATTTAGAAAAGGCCAACCGCGAATTAAGTAAGTTGTTCAATAGTATTGATGAGGTATTGTTTTCTATGGATCTCGTCAATTTCAAATTCATACAAATGTCTCCGGCCTGTGAAACGGTACTTGGATATCCGCCTTCGGCATTTTTCGACAGCCCGAATCTTTGGAGAGAAATAATTCATCTGGAGGACACAGCGTTTATAGACCAAAACCAGCCCTTACTGGAAAGCGGAAAAACTGTTTGCAGCAAATATCGCGTAAAACATAAAGATCAAAGCTGGCACTGGATAGAAAGTACTGTTACCCCCACGTTGGATGAAAATGGAGTGCTTATAAGAATGGATGGTGTAACCAAAAATATAGATGAAAGAAAAATAGCAGAAGAAACATTGAAAGAAAGCGAAGAGCGCTATCGCCTGATCTGCGAAAATCCATTGCTGGGTGTAGGCTGGCTCTCACCTGATGGCACTGTTCTGAATGTGAACGAAACCATTGCAACAATGTTAGGTTATACGGTTGATGAATTGTTGGGGTCAGCTAGCGGTAAACTCTCCCATCCCGATGATATGGAAAGGGATCGAAGCGCTATAGAAAAATTATTGGCCGGAGAAGTTGATAGTTTTAAAAGGGAGAAAAGATACATCACTAAAAGCAAAGACATTTTTTGGGCTGAGGCGAATTTTAACTCAATAAAAGATGATCAGGGTGCTGTGAAGTACGTAATTGTGATGTTGCAGGATATCAGTGCCCGCAAACAAGCGGAAATGGAATTGCTCGCGCTTAATATGTCTCTTGAAACAAAAGTGAAAGACCGAACCGCAGAACTGGAAACATCTAATAAGGAGTTGGAAGCCTTCGGGTATTCCATTTCGCATGATCTGCGGGCGCCGCTAAGGGTTATTAATGGATACGGAAAAATGCTGAAAAGCGATTGTGCGGATAAACTAAATGAGGAGGAGCACGAGAGTTTGGAGGCGATTATAACCAATGCTCAACGGATGGGTAACCTGATCGATGACCTGCTCAACTTTTCGCGCCTCGGCCGGGCTTCCCTTTTAAAAAAGGAAGTTAACATGAACGACCTCGCCAGAGCGGTAGTAAAGGAGCTGGGTGGCCTTAACCTTGCAGCAGAAATTACTATTGGCGATTTGCCCTGGTGCGAGTGCGACCATCAGCTTACAAAACAGGTTTGGATAAACCTGATCTCTAACGCAATAAAATATTCAGGTAAAAACGCCAGGCCCCTCATAGAAATAGGTAGTGTATTGAAGGATGGTTTAACTGCATATTATGTAAAAGACAATGGCATTGGCTTCGACATGAAATATGCCGACAAATTATTCGGTGTGTTTCAGCGCTTACATAAAGTAACGGATTATGAAGGCACCGGAGTGGGCCTTGCGTTATCGCACCGTATTGTAACAAGACAGGGGGGCAAAATATGGGCCGAGGCAAAACTTAACAAAGGAGCAACATTTTACTTCACATTTCCTGCATCGCAAAATCTTAATTAAAAAGTTCTAAAAATTTTAAAATGAATCAAAATACCGACCAAAAAAAGATAGATATTCTTCTTGTTGAAGATAATCCGTTTGAGGCTAAACTGGCTATAAGGGCTTTAACAAAACATAAGTTGGCCAACGCTCTTTTTCATGTCGAAGATGGCGAGGAAGCACTTAATTTTATTTTTGCCCGTGAGTCTTATGCTCATCGCAAATCCGAACCATTTCCTAAAATAATTTTGCTTGATCTGAAACTACCTAAAGTAAGTGGATTGGAGGTATTGAAAGAACTAAAGGACAACGAACTTACCAGGGGCATTCCGGTAATTATTTTAACCTCCTCTAACCAGGAAAGGGATATTAAAGTTGGATATAACTACGGCGTAAACAGCTACATTGTTAAACCTGTTGAGTTTGATGAGTTTTCGAAGGCAGTAGCCGAATTGGGTATGTATTGGATGTTTCTGAACCAATCGGGTGCTGCTGGCTAACAGGCTAAGGGTGTCATCGGAAGCACATCGCATTATCAGTCTATCAAAGCGGGGCTTATCCTTTCTGCAAAAGTGGCATATGGCTTTGTTAATCGAAAACGATTGTATTGAAAATACTATTTGTAAGTTAACGACCTGTTTTTTCAATAACACCCTTAGACAGATTTATACTAAAATATATTAGAGTTCTGTTGAAAGTTTCCTATTTTGGCAGCAATTATTTAAAGCTTACTTAAATTAGGTTTGTCCGCTCTTTTATCAAGCCAAATTCCAATCCGTGAAAAAAATTATTCTCACCTCTGCTCTGATTATTTTCGGTGTTGTCGGATATTTTGGATTCGGGCAATGGGCGCAATTAAATGGTCCGCAGGGAGGAGAAGCGAATTGCGTTACCTGGGTAGGCAATCAGATATGGGTTGGAACAGATAATGGCGTTTATACATCCGCAAATAACGGGCAAACGTGGCAGCATTCACAGGTAGCCGCAGGAAAAGCATGTAATTCAATTATTGTTTTTGGTGGAGATACTATTGTTATCGGCTATCACTTATTCCCCGATTATTATATACTCTCAGGATCCAATATCGACACATTGTATACGATCGTCAGTTTTAATGGAGGTGCAAATTGGTCTGTACCGGCGGTTGCTGAAGGAGGAGATCTATATTTCTTTATTCCTAATATAAAGCGCGTCCGGCATTCTTTATATTTTCAGGATATAAATAACGGCTCTTTTACATCTTTTGATTATGGCGTTTCCTGGGTTCCGATGGCTACTGCCATTGGAGATTTACCCCCGGACAATCTAATGAGCGACTCAAATTATGTATTTGGAGTTTATTATGATCCTAACCTTCAAACCGATTATGTCCTTCGATCACTTGATGGCCTATATAATTGGCAATTTATTGACTCAGCCTACCACAATACGTTTGCAGATCTTTCGTTGATCGTTACCGTGAGCGATTCAACTGTATTGCAGATCATGACTGACTCCGCATTTCAATTTTCAATTCTTCGATCGACTAATTTGGGAACCACTTGGAATACTGTTTATAACACCTCAAACAAGCTCGCTGCGCTCTATCAATTTGATGGCAAATATTATTGTAGAGATGCTTACGGGGCAGGATTAGCAAGTATTGACGGTGGGCTTACCTGGAATACCGTTACGCTGCCTAAATATGCCTGGAACAGTCTAAATAACATCCGGCTTTCCCCTGGCTTATTTATGCAGGCCCGGGTAACCGGCCCTGATATTTACACCAGCGCCACAGATACCTTTGCAATTGTTAATAAGGGACTCATTGCAAGACCGGTAAATTCTCTGGTCACAAACGGCAATAGTTTATTTGCAATATCCGATGATATTTATACCAGCCATGATAACGGATTTATCTGGAACGGGACCGGTTTGGGCTTAAGTAATACTTCCAGCCTCCTGGCGGCGGGTGACACACTATTTGCTTTGAAAGGAGTTAATGCTCAACACGGTTTAGTAATTCGTTCTCTAAATAACGGGCAAACATGGGACACTACGGGATTATCTCTGTCTCCTGCTGGGGCGACAGAGCGTTTAACAACTCCGATAAGATTTAACAACAGAATAATTATTGTCGATGGATCTCTTTGGTATTCTGATAATTTTGGAAACACTTGGGATACTCTACCTTCGGTTCCGAACGTTGTCCTCAATGGTTTTTCTGCAAAGCTCACAGTGATTGGCAATGATTTGATTTGAATTTCAGCAAGTTTAGGTGTATTTAAATTTAACTCAGCACTTAATCAATGGGATAGTCTTTCCTACGTGTCCGATATGGCCAGCTTAAAGATCATAGATAGCTTAATCGTTTGTATAGGAGGCAGTGCGATACTCATTTCTGCAGATCACGGTCTAACATGGAGTTCGCAAGCCTTAGCCGGGTTGCCAACAACTAACGGGATATTTGGCCCTGAAATTGTTGCGCCGCGCGATGTGGTATCTATTGGTGGGAGTTGGATAGGATATGTTTTGGATAACGTAGCTGGTTATAATGGCCTTTATACCAGTTCGGATAAAGGTAGTACATGGAGCGTTTTTTCTTCAGGTAATTTACCATTCGTTCCCAACTGTATTGCACTATTCAACAACCAGCTTTATGTTGGCTCCCTGGGCTCCGGCATTTGGCATTCCGGTCAGATTAATACTTTTTCGGGAAATGTGTATTACGATTTAAATCATAATGGTACCCGCGACAATGGCGAAGTGGGCTTGAACAACGTGATTTTAGAAGGTAATCCTACAGGTTTCTACGCGAGCACTGATACCGCTGGAAATTATAATCTATTGACTAATACAATTGGCGACACGATCAAACCAATAGTTCCTTCACCTTATGGTCAGTTAAGCCCACTTTCGTACATACTAACAGGGTCAGCAACAGCACGGAATTTCGGATACTATGCGCCACCAAATATTCCGGATTTGCAAGTGGATATAACTGCATCAACACCCATACGCAGTTTCTTTCAGAGTGATCTCGTTCTTACTGTCACTAATAAGGGCTCTATTAATCAAAGTCCTGTAGTTACTTTAGTGCTTGACAGTAATTTCAGTTACATTTCTTCAACTCCAGTGCAATCTGGGATTAGCGGAGATACTCTTACATGGAATCTCGGAAATCTTAATTTACTTCAGAGACAGGGAATTATTGTTACGATAAGTAATAACTCTGATGTAGGTAGTCCTATTACTTGTTACGCTATGGTTACACCGGTTAATCACGATTCTTTTCCAGCCGATAACTTTGCTGTTTTACAGGACACCGTGGTGTCATCGTTCGATCCCAATGCTAAGGAGTGTAACTTAGGAACTCGTATCAGTCCGCAGCAAGTACAAGAAGGAACCCAAATGGACTACACCATAAGATTTCAGAATACCGGAACAGCCTCTGCCATTAATGTAAAAGTGTCTGACACTCTCAGTGCTAATATTGACCCTGCCACTTTGCACATACTGTCCTCAAGCCATCAGGTTCGCTGGGATTTAAGAGGTTCGGGCATTGTGGATTTTTATTTCGACAATATTAATTTACCAACTTCTGGTCAAGATGAAACTGGCAGTCATGGATTTGTAAAATATGCAGTTAAGTGCAAGCCATCGGTTAGTGTTGGGGAAGCGATATCAAACACAGGTTACATTTATTTTGATTTAAATTCTGCCATAATAACGAACACTACTTCAACAGTAGTTTCCAATATTTTAGAAATTGCAAAAACGGGTTCTGCCGGGGAAGATATTAATGCCTTCCCAAACCCTGCAAATGATGTTATATATATCGATTTAAATAAATTGACTGAAAAAGACGTTTTAATCAATTTGTTCGATCCAACGGGTAAATTCCTTAAGTCACAGCCTGCTATAAGCGCATTGCAAAGTATTAACGTAAGTCCCTTTTCAGACGGAGTTTATTTTGGCCAGGTGGTACATTTTGATGGAAAAATTGCGGGCATATTTAGGATCATGATTTTAAGGTAATAATCAGCCTGCTTTAAAAGTCGCTTTGATTATTTGGAGAACTCGCACGTCAACTTTAAAAAGCGTCCGATTTTTTATATTGCCTACTCATTAAAAAAATGAAAATGAAAGCAAGAATAATTTTAATAACGCTGATAACAGGATTTTCAATTCTATCTGCCTATTCCCAACGTTTAAATAAGGCTGAACTAGACAGCTTTTTTACCATACTTGCGGATAAAAACAAGGCCATGGGTAGTCTTGTAATTTCAAAAAACGGAGCGGTGGTTTATAAAAGGACCATTGGCTATAGTTCCATTTCTGATAACAGCAAAAAGCCGGCAACCGAATCTACAAAATACAGAATTGGCTCCATATCAAAAATGTTTACAGCAACAATGGTCTTTCAACTGATTGATGAAGGCAAGTTAAACCTTACTACTACATTGGACACCTATTTCCCGCAAATCCCCAATGCAAACAAGATAACCATTGGCAATTTGCTTAATCACCGTAGTGGCTTACACAATTTTACTAATGACCCTGCTTATATGACATGGATGGTTCAACCCAAAACGGAGGATGAAATGATAGCTGTCATTTCAAAAAGCCCGGTTGACTTTCAGCCAAATGAAAAGGCTTCATACAGTAACTCAAATTTTGTGGTGCTGGGATATGTAATAGAAAAAGTTAGCAAACAATCTTATGCCCGGTGTTTGACGGAACGCATTACTTCTAAAATCGGACTTTCATCTACCTACGTTGGTGGTAAAACGAATATTGAAAAGGGTGAAAGCTTCTCATACGCTTTTACAAACGGATGGAAACAACAACCCGAAACGGATATGAGTATTCCGGGTGGAGCTGGTGCGATTGTATCCACTCCTGCGGATATGGCTAAATTTATTGAAGCGTTATTTGCATTGAAATTAACTTCAAGCAATAGCCTAAATCAAATGAAAACCATTACTGAAGGATATGGAATGGGGATGTTTCAAATACCTTTTTTTGAAAGAAAGGCTTACGGTCATAACGGTGGCATTGATGGTTTTGGCTCTACACTAACCTATTTCCCTGAGGATAGCCTGGCTGTGGCTTATTGCACTAATGGGCAGGTATATCCGATGAATGACATTTTGATAGGGGTATTAAGCATTTATTTTGGTAAAGGTTATTCAATTCCTGTTTTCAATACCGTGACATTAAAATCAGAAGACCTGGATAAGTATTTAGGTGTTTATTCCAGTCAAAAGATTCCGCTGAAAATTACGATAACAAAGGATAATGCTACGCTTATTGCACAAGCCACAGGGCAATCTTCGTTTCCCTTACAGGCAACTGATAAGGACAAGTTTGAATTTGAACAGGCCGGTATAAAAATGGAGTTTGATCCAGACAAAAAAGAATTGATCCTGAAACAAGGCGGCGGAGCTTCCGTGTTTACTAAAGAATAACGGTTTACATAACCAACATTCTCTTTGTAGTGCTTTGTTCTCCTTGTTTTAAAGTATAGAAATAAACGCCCTTGGCCATATTATGCGTATCAAGTTCGGTTTGATAAGTGCCGGGCGCATAAGTTCCTTCTACAATGGTTTCAACTTCGTGGCCGACCTCGTCGTATAATTTCATTTGTATATTTCCACCGGTAGTTTCAAACTCAATAATGGTGGATGAATTTGCCGGATTGGGATAGTTGCGCAACGAATTATTTTGCTCTCCCTCAACATTGCTAACGCCGGTTGTGCAGGTAGCATTCAGCATATCAATAAGCGGGAAGGTTTGCAGCATAGATGCCATCAAAACATCATCTGGCACACAGAACCAGTTTTTTAATACGGAGGCATAAACAGAACGGAAGTCCTGCTGCATGGCTATGTTATCGTTTACAGTTGCATTAGCTGGTATTACCGGGTTGGTGCCAATCAATCCTCCTTTAACCTGGCTGCCAAAAAGAAAAACGGGCTCGGCAGTTCCGTGATCGGTTCCTAAACTGGAGTTTGAAATTATTCGTCTGCCAAATTCCGAAAAGGTCATGCCAATAACGCGGTCCTGTTGTTGCATTAAAGTAATATCATCCTGGAAAGCTGCAACCGCATCTGAGAATTTTTGCAACAGGTCTGCATGGGTTCCGCTTTCGTTACCTGCAGTGCCATCTACCTGCGCACTATGGGTATCAAAACTTCCAAGACTAACCATGTATATTTTAGTTTGAAGTCCGCCCCCGATAAGTCTTGCAACAATGGCAAGTTGATCTGCCAGAGAATTTGTTCCGGCTGTTGGGTATTTTGTTGAGAGGTTTGTGGCCTGTGCAGCTGCCGCTGTTTGTATGGAATTTGAATACTGGTTTGTTTGCAAAGATGTTTCGCGCAAAAAACTCAACTCATGTCCTGCAGGATTGTTCGGAGCGCTGTTATAATTGCCTGTTGTAAGCTGATAGAAATTAGAAAGATTTGAAATAGCAATGCCCATATTTACGGCAGGTCCTTGCAAGGCCGTGGAAACAACTGAGCCAATTTGCAGGGCCAAAGGATCGGGGTATTGTGTGTTTGGAAAACCAAGGGGATAACCCGCATATTCCTGGTCTAAAAAGCGACCCACCCAACCGGTTGGTAAAACCTGGTTCGAGTCAGAAGCAGTTAACCAGATATCCGTGGCTGTAAAGTGAGAAAAATTGGGATTAGGATAACTAACTCCCTGTACAATGGCAACCTGCTGGTTGTTGTAAAGGTTTTGCATTCCTGTCATCGATGGATGCAGACCTGTTAGTGTTGTTCCATTAAGCGGCAATACCAAATTATCGGGTATCAAAATATTTGCGCGTGAAGTTGACAAGGCTGAATACTGATCCAACGGAATTACAGTATTCAAACCGTCATTGCCACCGGTTAATTGTACAATAACCAGCACCCGGTCGGTTTGCGTGGCTGATTGCAGTAGTTTTTCAAATATACTTCCTCTGCCAAAAGCCTTCATCTGAAAACCGTTTACTAAAAACGGCACTGTGGCAATGGGTAATGCCCGCTTAAAGAATGTTCTTCTTTTCATAGTAATAAATTTAATTGACTAACCATTTAGCGCAAAACCAGTAATCGAAAAATCCCCTTCTCTTCTTTTTTTCTTGATAAAAAAAGAAGCAAAAAAATCAAGGCCGGCATGAAATAAGCCTAAAATTTTCTCCCCACCTGCAACAAAACAAACTCGCTGCCTGAGCAGAGCAAATTCTATCAAGTCGGCTGGCTCAAACAGTGTTTTGTTATCCTGCTCTGCTTCGAGAAAATTTATTAACGGCAATTTCATAAGGGCCAATTGTAAGCAGGGACTCATTTGGTTTGCAGTGTATCTGGTTAATCCAAAAAGTTTATATCAGTTGATATTCGGCCAGGTCTAAAATGTAAGTGTACATGGAGCGCAAACGCGTTAACACCGTATTTAAATACGTTTGATTACTTGGCGTATTGATATATTGAATCCACGCGTCACTCCAATAGTGATCAGCTGTCTGCCCTGAAAGCAAAATGGTTTTAATAAATGCTGTTTGATCTACACCTAAATCATTTGGACTAAGTAAGGCGGCAGCATCGGCAATTAATTGATTGGGGTCTTCGGGGTTTGAAAATTGCTGCGTAAACGCAATAAGGTCCATTTTTAAATTAATACCCGCGGTGTTTAGTCCGTTAGCCGAACTAAGTATATCCGTGTATTGATTACGGAAAGGCAGTGTAACGCTATTTATCCAAAGTTCGTGATACTGTGGTTCCTGGTAATACGCCGGCCAACCTGCCACATTAGGCGGATCGCCGGGGTCCATAGTTAAGTTGATGAGCAGGTTTGCAATGATGGCCCATCCCTTATATTGGTTGGCAATATTACTTGCGTTGGGAAATGCGATGTTGAATTGCCTGGAAACTCCTATTAGATGGTCAATAGGATTCTTAATATGGCAGCCTACATTGTTGACATCAAAAAAGTGCTCACTTTTAAAAAGAGCGCTAAGTATAGGTACTATGTCATAATTATTTTGAACCGCAATATCTGCAAGAGGTGTAATGATATTTGCTTCTACTTGCGAGTCGATAGTATAATAAATAAAGTAGCGGTAAAGACAGCGGCACAAATATTTTGCGGTTTCAACCTGCGCAAAAACCATATCAACAAATTGATCGGTTTCAAGCGCACCATTTACACCTGTTTGGCCGGTAATAACTGTGTTATTATAAAAGGCAGAAAACACTTTGTCGGATGTGTCGTGCTTGGCCGGATTGAATGAACTAGTGATCGTTGTTCTGTCATCCTTCCAACCTGTAAGCACATGAGCAGCTGCTTCTACATCTGCCTGGGTGTACAAAGAATTTGGCCCTTTGCCCACGGTAAATAACTCCTGAAATTCGCGTCCGTAGTTTTCGTTAGGCGCTCCTGCCGTGTTTGTATCGCCATTCAAATACACCAGCATTCCCGGGTCGGTAGTTACGGCGCGGGCTAAAGTTTTAAAGTTGCCCAGGGCATTGGCACGTAATAGCAAATGGTGCACATAGCAATAACGCGCATCGCCAATACTGGCCATTTGCGTTGCAAAATGATTATGCCAGAATAAGGTCATTTTTTCGGTGATAGAGCGATCCTGGTTTAGCATTAAACCCACCCACCAGTTTTTAAGACTTTTCCTTCTTAATGAATTTCCTGTGCCATCGCCATAGGCTGTATTCACCCATGTTTGTCCCAGTGGCACTAATGGATCTGTGTAATTGCTGTTGTTGTAAGCGTTAAGCGGAGGTGCAGGTGTTGGCGCATGAGTAAGCAGTGCTGCAACCACCTGGTCCAATGTCATACCATTAAAATAATTGAGGTCTGCCTGTGTAAAGCCAAACATGGTACGGCGCAAAAGATGTGCAAGTTGCGCCGTTCCGAAATGGCCTGTGTACTGAGTCAAACCCGTCATTGATTTTGCATCAAAGCGGGGCATCTCCTTATTGGCAAATGGACTAACAGCCGCTTTCTTATTTTTTTCTTCGTCAGGAGCCAGGCTTTCGGCCGCAGCACCCAAAAATTCGGAGCGTTTAATTTGCTTCATACAAAATAATTTAGGGAACAGACTTTTAAGTGACTGTAAATTATATTTAAAGTTTAATTGCCTGGTGTTAAAATGCAAATGGCGGCGAATGCCCGAAGCTGGTATTTAAAGGTTTTTCATTTTCAGCAATACAGTATTAGCCTCCACAAACGATTTCTCAGCTACAAAAATCTCTTCCACCTCTCCATCACTGTGCGCTTCAATCGTGGTTTCCATTTTCATTGAACTCATTACTACCAGTCCTTTACCCGATTTTACTGCTTCTCCGGGTTTTACAAGTACCCTTACAATTTCTCCCGGCATAGGGGCAGCATAACCGCCTTTGGCCAAAGCGGCACCGGGCTCAATAAACCGGGGCACTTCGTTAAAGCGGAAAGTTCCATAAACAGGGTGTTGCAAAAACACTTCGGCACCGTTCCGTGCAATAAAAAATTTCTTTCGTTGGCTGTTAAGTATGCAGCTTATACTATTGGCGTTTGTATCAGCAATTTCAGCGGTAAGTTGCAGTTCGCCGATTCTGATATCGAATTTGTTGTTCTGATTATAACGGTACTCTAGTTTTATTTTTTTATCCCCGGTTTCTAATTCGTACACCTGGCCCGAATAAAAAATGTTCCTCCAGCCATTTAGCGAATGTGATAGACTTTCGTTTTGACGCCTTTCATTCCAATTACCCAGCAAAGAGGCAATTGCCAGTTCATTCACTGCAATTTCAGGCAGTGGTTTTTTATGTGTTGAATATTCGCGTTCTATCAATTTGGTATCAAAGCTGCCATCAATAAAGGCATGATTCTGCAATAATTCTTTCAAAAAATCTTTGTTGGTGGTAATGCCCAAAATGCTCATTTTGTCCAACGCGGTTACCATTTTATTAATGGCTTCGGTTCTTGTACCGCCCTTTGAAATTACTTTTGCAATCAGCGAATCATAGAACACATCCACTTTGCTGCCACTTTCCACTCCACTGTCATAGCGCATTCCTGCTAATTCGGGCTCGGTCCAAAAAAGTATCTGCCCTGTAGCTGGGAAAAAATTATTCTCCGGATCTTCGGCACAAACGCGGCATTGAATCGAATGTCCAAACAGTTTAACGTTAGATGAATTAACGATTAAGGGTTGTCCCTGTGCCACTTCAATTTGTAAACGAACCAGATCAAGACCGGTTGTTTCCTCTGTAACAGGGTGTTCAACCTGTAAACGCGTATTCACTTCCAGGAAGTAGAAGTTTCCTTGTTTATCCAGTATAAATTCAACTGTGCCGGCGTTGTTGTAGTTAATGGATTTGGCTGCAGCCACTGCGGCATCACCCATTTTTTTTCTCAAGTCATCATTTAATGAAGGAGAGGGGCTCTCTTCAATTACTTTCTGATAGCGTCTTTGTAAAGAGCATTCGCGTTCAAAAAAGTGAGTGTAGTTTCCATGGTTATCTCCAAATATCTGGAATTCGATATGCTTGGCGGAAGCGAAATATTTTTCCATCAGCAAACTTCCATCGCCAAAACTTTTCAGTGCTTCGCGACTGGCACCTTCAACAGCAGCTTCTAATTCATCGCTCTTATTTACTATACGCATTCCTTTACCGCCACCGCCGGCAGATGCCTTCAGTAAAACGGGATAACCTATTTTCTCCGCTTCCTTTTTTAATCTCGGCGGGCTTTGGTCTGCTTCATTATATCCCGGCACTACAGGTACACCCGCTTTCTTCATCAATTCCTTGGCACCAATTTTAGATCCCATTGCAGTGATCGCTTCGGCCGAAGGCCCTATAAAAATAATCCCCTCGTCTTTACAACGCTGAGAGAAATCTGCGTTTTCCGATAAAAAACCGTAGCCGGGATGGATAGCATCTGCCCCAGTTAGTTTTGCGGCCGCAATGATTTTATCCTGAACCAAATAACTTTCAGATGCATGGGTGCCACCTATGCAAACAGCTTCATCTGCCTTTTTTACAAACAGCGCATTGCTATCGGCATCCGAATAAATGGCTACTGTTGTTATTCCCATTTCGCTCGCGGTCCGCATTACGCGTATTGCAATCTCACCACGATTAGCTACTAGTATCTTTTTGATTGTCTTCATAATTCTAATTGCGGAAATGCTCATTATCTAATTACTAAATACTCACTACTAAATACTTATTCTACATTCTGAAAACCCCGTATCCTTCAGCGCCTTTAAACTCTGTTTTATGTATTACATCCAGGCATAGTTTTAAATAATTGCGAGTCTCACGCGGATCAATCACGCCATCATCCCATAATTGCCCCGAGGCAAACCATGCATGGCTTTGTTTTTCTGCCTCTTTTACCATAAAGCCAGCCATTTGTTTTCCCTGTTCTTCGTCATAAGTAATACCCGATTTTTCTGCAGCCTGTCTTCCAATGATCTGCATCACCCCTGCAAGTTGATCAGGTCCCATTACAGCAATCCTTGAATTAGGATAGGAGAAAAGAAAACGCGGTTTGTAAGCTCTGCCGCACATGGCATAATTACCGGCGCCATAACTGGCACCTGTTATAATGGTAATGGCTGGAACAGTACTATTGCTTACCGCATTAATAAGTTTTGCCCCGTTTTTAATGATCCCTTCTTCCTCATATTTTTTACCCACCATAAATCCGGTGATGTTTTGAAGGAAAAGGAGGGGAGTATTATTTTGATTGCAAAGCTGAATGAACTGTGCCCCTTTGTTAGCCGCTTCAGAAAAAAGCACACCGTTGTTTGCTAATATGCCGATCCGGTAGCCATTAACACTGGCATAACCTGTAATTAAAGTGCTGCCATAAAGTGGTTTGAATTCAGAAAATTCTGAACCATCCACAAAACGTGCAATTAACTCGCGCTGGTCAAATGGAATGCGTACATCTGCCGAAACCACGCCCAGTATCTCTTCCTTATCGTACTCTGGCTCCGCTACTTGTTTTATGGTTGAAATATGTGGCTCTTTCAAATTGGCCATTATCTCCCGAGCCAATCTGATACCGTCCAATTCGTCTTCGGCCATGTAATCCGAAACCCCCGAAACGGTGCTGTGCATTTTTGCTCCACCAAGGGATTCTTCATCTGTAACTTCATTGGTAGCCATTTTAACCAAAGGAGGGCCCGCTAAAAATACCTTGGCTTCATTCTTTACCATTATCACGTAATCGGACATTCCAGGTATATAAGCGCCACCTGCCGTGCTGCTGCCAAAAACAATGGAGATAGTCGGTATTCCCGCCTTTGACCTCCTGGTAATCTCCCTGAAATTTGTGCCCCCGTAATTGAATATTTTTGCCTGGTCCGGCAAATTTGCCCCGGCAGATTCTACCATGTTAATGGCAGGTAATTCATTTTCCCAGGCTATTTCCCCTATGCGCAAACCCTTTTGCAACGTTGCATAATCTACCGCCCCGCCCTTAATAGTTCCCACGTTCGAGTTTATTATGGCAAATCTTCCACTTACCATTCCAATGCCTGATACAATCGTTCCTCCTGGCCCAAATCCGTCTGTACCCCATCCTGCAAAGGGTAGTAGTTCCATAAACGGACTGTCTGGATCCAGTATCAACTCAATTCTTTCGCGGGCCAGTAACCTGCCCGATTTTTTGGTGCGTTCCAGGTATTTAGGTTCACCCTGAAAAAGTGCTTCCTTTTGTTTGCCTTCCAATTCCGCAATTTTCTCCTGCATCAATTTTAGATTGTGCTGGTATGACTCTGAATTGCGATTGATCTTACTTTTAAAAATTGCCATCTGGTATGTCGTGTTTCGGTGCTCAAGTATAACATTTCAAACCCTATCTATCCAAAAATTAAGGGAATAAATCAGGCACATAAATGATAATGTCCAAATTCATTATACTACTATAAAAATTAAATCTGTATTAATCCGGTTTTTTGAAGGCAACCTTTAAAGACCTCCAACCCATTTATTATGGCGATTAACCGCCTCCTGCAATGCCCGTTTCAAATGATAAATAAGATGAGGGGAAATTACCTGGCTCATAAAAATGATGTTATCACTCACAAAATAATTGCATGTAACCGATAACGCTATTTACGCTGATTGATAGATTACACTCTCTACGCAACCAATTCAATCTTTCCTTCATCCATTATTAGTTCCTTTTATGTGAACAGCGGTTGCTTAAAAATACAACCACGGGGTTTGAACTGCTCGTTGCAATAAGACCGAAGGAGAAAGGGCAGTGGCCGTGGTGAACATCTTGAGCCATTTTTTCGGATTGATTTTTTAATATTTACGAACCGCTATTGACACACTGGAAATTTTAGAACAAGCTGATGAAAAAACTTTTACTTCCTGTAATTGCGTTTTTGATTTTTTTTATTGGTGATATTAAACAAGCCCAGGCTACCCACATCATGGGTGTCGACCTTACTTATGAGTGTATCGCGCCCGGCCAGTACAGGGTTCATTTGCAGGTTTTTCGCGATTGCAACGGTATCCTTCCTTCTTCCTCTTATAGTGTTCCTTTTTCTTCGGTGCAGTGTGGTGTTAATAGTAGTGTTACCGTAACACAGGTTGGACCGCCTATTGATATTACACCTGTCTGCTCTCAAAATACAACCACGGCCTGTAACGGTGCCGGAAGCTATGGAGTGCAAAAATATACCTATGAGGGTATTATGAATTTGCCTGTAGGTTGCGGTAACGACTGGGTATTAAGTTGGTCATCCTGTTGCCGTAACGGTGCTCTAACGGATCTTAGTAATCCATTAAATGAAAACATTTATATATCCGATTGTCTTGATAATACCCAGTCACCCTGCGTCAGTTCTCCCGTCTTCCTCAACAATCCCATTCCCTTTTTCTGTGTAGGGGTGCCCGTAAATTATAATCACGGCGTGGTGGATGTATCGGGCGATTCATTAGTGTTTACCAATGTTTGCTGTTTAAATGCAGCGGGTTCGCCGGTAAGTTATTTGAATCCGTT
>JAQBNQ010000059.1 GCA_028288545.1 Bacteroidota bacterium | reverse complement strand
TGTACGTAGCCTCGGTTACCTCGCCGCAAAGCTTGGCCGAAAGAAACACAAACATAGGCCGCATCTGCTTGCCTTTGCGTGTTACAATATAATGAGTGATGCGGTCGAGCAGGGGAGCATTGCTCTTCATAGATTTGCGGAAGCGGACCTCAAATTCATCCAGTTCCTTTGCTATTGGCTTTTTGATCTCGTCTAAACTAAGCTCCATCAGTTGCGAAAGTAAACTTTCAGCACAGACTATTTAAAAGAAAATACGAATACACTTAACCACAAAATTCGCAAGGAAATGCAAACGAAATTTTATAAACCCTTTGCGGCCTTTGCGTAACCTTTGCGGTCTTTGCGGTAAAATGCATTGGTATTTAGCCGGGCTTATTACTTTCGCCGCATGATAGTAAAAGAGAGGAACATCATTCTTCAGAGTAAGCATGGCAGGCCGTTTTTGGCAGATGTATATTATGTAGCGGATGGAAAGAAAAAACCGGTTATTGTTTTTAGTCACGGTTACCGTGGCTTTAAAGATTGGGGGCCGTTTGACCTGATAGCTGAAAAATTTGCAGAGGCGGGATTTGTTTACGTAAAATTTAATTTTTCGCACAACGGCACTACTATTGATCACCCGGTTGATTTTGTAGACCTGGAAGCATTTGGCAATGACAATATTTCAATTGAATTGGACGACCTGGGCGTGGTGATTGATTGGGTTTTTTCAAATGATTTTCCCATTGAGGAGATTGAATGTGATAAGGACCGTATTTATTTACTGGGCCATAGTCGCGGCGGAGGAATATCCATTTTAAAAGCAAGGGAAGATAAGCGGGTTACAAAACTGTGCACCTGGGCCAGTTTAAATGAAGTAAGTAAATACTGGACCAAAGAGCAACTGGAGCAAATTAAACGCGATGGCGTTATTTTTCTACCTAACACCCGCACTAAACAAATGATGCCCATACGCTGGCAGATGTACGAAAACTATTATGCCAACTTAAACCGTTTGTTTATTCCGGATGCAGTGAGGCAATTGGGAATACCCTTTCTTATAATACATGGTACTGAAGATGAAACAGTGCCGGTTTCCTGTGCTGTTGAAATGGAAACATGGAACAGCCATGCTAAATTGCTTTTGATTGAAAAAGGCAATCACAACTTTGGGGCGCGACATCCATGGACCCAGGGCAACCTGCCTCCGGATTCAGAAAAGGTTGTAAATGAAACGATTCGGTTTTATAAAGGCTGAAAAACAGTTAATCCACCAATCAAAATTCCTTATTCCCGTTTCCAATCCTATCTTCGAACCTGCTATGGACCAAAATTTTCATCGTGCAGAGTTTGATCAGCCACATCCGCAAAGGACAAAAGCCATTTTAAAGGCGCATCCCGAGGTGAGGAAGTTGATAGGCAGAAATCCTTATACGGCACTTATTCTACTGTTTGTGCTAACGCTTCAAACCTCTATTGCATTTGCCATGGGCAAACTGGGTATTGGTTATTGGTGGCTAAGTATAATTATTGCTTATTGTGTTGGGGCCTTTGCCAACCATTGCATGTACGTAATTATACATGATGCCACGCACAACCTTGTTTTTACCAGTAAAACCTGGAATAGAATGGTAGCTATTTTCGCCGATCTTCCAAATCTGGTACCAGGCGCCATGGGATTTAATGTGTACCACTTAAAGCATCACGCCCACCAGGGTGATTACGAATACGATGCAGATATCGCAGGCCATTGGGAAGCAAGGTTTATTGGCAATAAATGGTATGGCAAAGCGTTTTGGCTGTTGTTGTTCCCTGTTTTCCAGGTAACACGTCCGCCGCGTTTAAAAGCTATTAGCATGTGGAGCAAATGGACTTTTATAAATTTATTTTTTGCTGTGGCATATGATACGGCCATAGTTTATTTTTTCGGATGGCCCGGATTGCTTTACCTGGTATTTTCGTTTTTCTTTTCTATCGGATTGCACCCGGTTGGTGCACGGTGGATACAGGAGCATTACACTTACGACATTGACCAGGAAACGGCCAGCTACTATGGCCCCGTAAATATAGTTGCCCTCAATGTTGGTTACCACAACGAGCACCATGATTTTCCTTCTATACCATGGAATAATCTTCCAAAACTGAAGGCTCTTGCACCGGAGTATTACGATAACCTGAAGTATCATACATCCTGGAGTAAATTGCTGTTGCAGTTTTTATTTGATGAACGATACAGCTTATACTCGCGCGTAGAAAGAATTAAAGAAGGCAAAGTAGCCTACGACCGCGCAAAAAAAGTTGCCTGATAAAACTGAAATAGCTTATGAAATTTTCGAAAGTCTTGTTTTTTATTCTCCCTGCTCTTTTAATTTTTCAATTGTCAACTGCCCAAAATACGGGCGGATATGCCACTATGCGTGTTTTTGATTGCAATAAATCTGTTGGCATGGGTACGGGTTATATTGCTGCAAAAATTTTTATTGTTTACGAAAGTGGAGATACCGAGACCGAATCCTTGCTTCCGTTTAGTGAGAAGAACGAATTTGAAAATCTGAAAAAGATAAACCAGGTAATTAATAAGCTAAAGTCGAAGGGGTATTTTTTAATAAGCCAGTACACCACCGGCGAGCAGGGAAATCTTATTTCAGATTACACCTTTCTTAAACAGCAATAATT
>JAQBNQ010000534.1 GCA_028288545.1 Bacteroidota bacterium | reverse complement strand
AAAGCGCCTTCTGAAAGGACTGACCTTGATTCTTTAATAATCGCCTATGTACATTGCCCTCTTAATTCCGCGGGATTCAGAAGCCCTGAATTTTTGGAAACTGTAAATAGTGCACCGAAAGTGCTTTTGCTTGGTGATTCATATACCTACGGACATTCTACAAAAAATAAGACGTACTCTTTTGCTGATTTATTAATGACGAAAAAATACGCCGTTTATAATACCGGTTTAAGCGCCGCCGACCCGCCTCAATATCTGAGCGTTGCCCGTAAATACATTCCCCTGATCAAGCCACAATATGTGGTGGTAAATATTTGTATGGCAAATGATGTTGATTATTACGAAAAAAAGTATCGCCCCTATCAGCCTTATTACTATGTTACTAATGCCGGTTGTTTGGATGCCTGCCCGCGTGGTCTGAACATGGCAAATGCTAACGAGAGTTATCAGCTTATCAGGAGCCTGATTTATATTCCCCAGACTTCCTGCTTAAACCGCTTATGTAGCAAAACCTGCCTGGCAACTTTAGTTTGGACTGCATTTCGGAAAATTAAATTCGGTTCGGTTACCCCCCCCCTGCTTATATGCAATTGGATTCCTTATCCAAGTTTTATAAAAGGGATATCCCTTTTACAAATGACAGGGTAAAGGACATTGAAAAAATATGTAAGGATAACAATGCAATGCTGTTGGTCTGTATTATTCCTTCGTGCAATACCGGGCAGGAAAAATCACCGCTTCAGTACGTAAAGGATTTTTATGGCTTATTCCCCGATCAGCCTTTTTTTGAATCTCATAATTTTACCCATGCTGATTATGATAAGGCCGATGGACACTTCAACGAACAAGGGCACAAAAAATACGCAGATTTTTTGTTTAGCATAATTGATAGTGCAGAAAGAAGCAATATCAAAAAATAAGTGAGAAAATTGAGAAGACCGCTCTGGATTTTTTAGGGCATTGTATTTCCCTCTATCCTTTTTACCTGAAAACAAAAGGGATGTTGAATGCCAGCGGAGAGGAGGTTACATGGCTTTAATTAATGAATCGAGGAAAAGCGCGTATTGCATATGGCCAACCTCGTTAAAATGGCCACCCTTTAAATCGTAATTCTTCAATGGCACGGGTGAAGGATAATATTTCAGGCTATAGAACAGATGTGGCATTGATTCAACACCATGAAGTTTGTTATTATAGAATACAGGTATTGTCACCAAAATAAATTTAGCATCATTTTGTTTTGAAATGGTTTGGATGGAGTCAATTTGTGTGTCGGAGTACGGTTTTTCGGTTTGTATTTTTGCGATTTTTTGCCCGTAATCACCATATTTTTCGGGCATGGCGTCGGCACATTTAAGCTTCAACTTGTAAGCGGCCATCCATAAAACAGTGCCCAAAGCACTTTTAGAGCAAAAGGAGTTAAACCCATTTTTTTCATTTGGAATGCGGTAGCGGTCAAGGTTAAATTGATATACCTGTTGCGGCGTTCCTAAATAAAGCCCTTCGGGACAGGTAAAGAGTCTGCCGGCATTGGTAGAATAATATACAGGTACACCTGGCAAAGCTTCTCTTCTAAAATTCATAACATCGTTACCCATAAAAAAATTGACAACTACAAAATCCGGTTTTAGTATCGGAATATATTTTTTAGCAACGGCCAGGTACTGCGTTGGGTCGGTGCCGCTTATACCTGTATTGTAAACTACATAGCCGCGGGCCAGCAAAATATCAGCGAAACTGCTCGTTTTGTTATCCGCACTATGCCCCCAAACAAACGAGTCCCCTAATAGCAGGACTTTCTTTTTTTTAGTGCTAACAGGTGCAAATGAAATACTTCGGAAACCATCATCGTTGATGGGCTTCCTGCTATATTGAAGCACTAATGAATCCAAAGAACTTAATCCGGGCTTCTTTTTCAATTCGCGGATCATTTCCGAAAGAGCATTTTTAAAAGTGGGGTCATTCAACTGCACAAAGTCTTTGTATATGTCAGTTACCTCTGTCAAATGGGTATCATCATTATTCACAATGGCAGCTCCTGTAAGGCCCTTATTTACGTTCAGTTCAATTTCACGCGCAATGTCGGGACTCACTTTTAAAATTCCGTTGGTATCGGCATATAGTCCTTTTAGCTCAACCAACGAATCAACATACCTGAAGTATTCGCTGTAGGTATGAATACCAGGCACAATACCAAAAAACGCCCGAAGGACAAATTCTGAAAGCAATAACGTAATAGCGGTTACCCCTATAAAGAGAAGGGCATTGCGATAGCGGCTTTTTTTTTCTTCTGCCATTTAGATTACTAATTATGTTGTAAAAATGCAAAAAAGAGACCACTCCGGTTCGTTAACCGAAGTGGTCCGGAAAAAACTGGCTCAAACGGAGACTATTAAATTACTCTTTGGTAATAACTATTGATTTTGTGTCAAATAATTTGCCGTCAATGTAAAGTGAATAACGGAAAGTGTCACCTCCATTTTAAGAAATGGAGAAGGGGCAGCCTTGTGTTTCCCTCTACCTTTTTGTCTCAAAAAGGAGAGGGATGTCGAGCGCCAGCGAGACAGGGTGAGGTTGCCGTTAGGCAGGGGTGAGGTCGGCCGCTCTCACCTCACCCCGACATCGCTAACGCTCGTCACCCCTCCCCTTTTCAGAAATGGAGAAGTGAAAAGGGTGAGGCACCTGTATTTCCCTCTCTCTATTTGTCTCAAAAAGGAGAGGGATGTCGAGCGGCAGCGAGACAGGGTGAGGTCGGCTGTTTGCAAAACATCTCCAGCTTTTTATTTTTGATATATGTTCGAATCAAGCATTAGAAACCTCTGTCGTCAACTGCGCCAAAATCAAACGCAGTCCGAAATTGTTTTATGGGAAGAATTGCGCGGAAGACAATTTACAGGTTACAAACTGCGAAGGCAACATCCATTTATTTACCAGTCTATACAAGGTAAGCGCAGCTTTTTTATTGCCGATTTTTATTTCCCAAAAGGAAAGCTGATTGTAGAACTTGACGGAAAAATTCACGATTCCCAAAAGGATTATGACCAAAACCGTGATTTGATTTTATCTGAGTTCGGATTAAGAACTTTAAGGATTAAAAATGAGGAGTTGGAGAATAATTTAAACCAAGTGCTGGTCAGGATATTGGCCGCGCTTACCTCATCCCGACATCGCTAACGCTCGTCGCCCTTGTATTTCCCTCTACCTTTTTGCCTCAAAAAGGAGAGGGATGTCGAGCGCCAGCGAGACAGGGTGAGGTCGGCCGTTTGTATTTCCCTATCTCTTTTTGCCTCAAAAAGGAGAGGATGTCGAGCGCCAGCGAGACAGGGTGAGGTTAGCTTTTTTCTCCTTAACCTTACCCCGTGATATTAATTGACAACCGGGGCACCACAAACCCCTATATAAACCTTGCCTTAGAAGAATTTCTGGTTCGCAATGCCAATTGCGAACAGAACGACTATTTGCTGTTATATATTAATGAGCCCTGTGTGGTGGTGGGCAAAAACCAAAGTATTTACAAAGAAGTAAATTTTGAGTTTTTGCGAAACGATAAACTTAAACTGGCAAGGCGCATTTCGGGTGGCGGAACGGTTTACCAGGATGAGGGTAATCTTTGTTTTTCCTTCATTTCAAAATTCAGCAATCAAAAAATAAATAACTACAGGCATTTTAATCAGCCCGTGGTGGATGCCCTGCATAAAGCGGGCGTAGAGGCAATGATGGATGAGCGGAATAATATACTGGCCGCACAGCAAAAAATTTCGGGCAACGCGCAGTTTACAAACCGTAAAAACATAATCAGTCATGGCACTCTGCTGTTTAATGCGGATTTGACTACGTTGCGGGCCTGCCTTAAACGCAACTCGTTTCAGGTTGAAACCAAAGCAGTCAATTCAGTGCCATCAGGTATTGCCAACATTATTCACCTTACCGATAAATTTTCTTCTACCGGCCAATTGAAGCAATACCTGGTATCGGAATTAACTTCAGGCGGAGTGTACGCGTTTAGTGATGAAGATTGGCTGGCCATCGAAAACCTGGCGGATGAAAAATTTAAAAGTTTTGAATGGGTATATGGACGCAGCCCACGAACTAAACTAATCAAGCAGCAGGTTGAAATTGAAATTGAAAATGGCATTATCGAACAAATTAGCAGTTCGCAGCACCATCTGCAATTTTTAATAGGGGAGAAATATGAATATCAAAGCATAAAAAAAGCGCTGGAGTTTACCTCTAACGCTTCTCAATTACTTGAACTGATATTTTAAGGTATTAATTCTCTTCTTTCTTATGCTTCTTCTTCTTTCCACCTGCATTTTGCAAAGCATCTTCTAACGAATTAGGCGCTTTTTTGCCCGTGTATTTCGGATTATCGTTCCACTCGTAAACACGGGTGCCGTCAATATATTTTGCAACAAACGCATCTTTAACACCTAGTTTGCGAATGTCCGTTACAAAGTTTTTGGCTGATTGCTCTTCAGGAAAAGCACCGATAACATAGCGGTTCATACCATCAACCACTTCATAAGTAATAGATTTTGGCTGCTCAAAATATTTGTTGATGTTAAACCCGCGGTACATACCTAATTGAACCTTATAAGCGGTTCCGGTAGAAGCGCCGGAAAGGCTTTCTCCGCCACCGCCGCCCGACGATACTTTAGTTTTAAGATTATCATTTTCTTCCGACATCTTTTTTAAATCGTCTGTTTGCGCAGCAAGTTTACTTTCAGCTTCCGCTTGCTTGGCAACAGCAACATCCAGGCCGGCTTTGGCACGGGCCAGTTGTGCTTCGTTCGAATCTATGGTCGTCTTAAAATTCTCCATTCTCGACTTATAGCTTTCAGGATTTTTGAGGTAGGCCTTTATTTCGTCCTTTAGCCTCTTCTCTTCTTCCTTGGCTTTTTTCTTATCTTCTTTGGCAGTATCTACAGGTTTTTCTTTCTTTTCTTTAGGCTCTTTAGGGGCAGATGCAAAGGTAGAGCCCGCCAGTAAAGTGAAGAGCAATGTTGCGGTCAAAAGTTTTCTCATGAGGTATTTTTGGTTTTTTACGAATGGGTCAAATGTATGTTGCATAAGCTGAAAAACGAAATTCCAAAGCAAAAATGCCCTTTGGGGAGGTAAACGGCGGCCCAAAAGTAGGAATAAATCCTTGGTTTTAAGCGCGTAAGATGATTTGTAAGTAGGTTGATTCTATATTTAATTTGACTGAATAAGCAAACAAGGGTCTCAAATGTCTCCCGCTGGCGGGAGAAAATTGATTTCGTTACGCAGTAAAAGAAATCAATAAGAGGGTGGAAGACGCCCTGAATAGGTGCCGCCCTTAATTAACCGCTTAACCAAAGGCTTAATCCTTGTTCATCAATTTTGCAATGCCGCCTTTGTTTTGGTTTTTAAAACTAATATTATTTATTTGCGATAAAATAAAATCCCATGACAAACAAAACACACACTGCCGTTCCCGGTTTTGATAAATCCGAAATTCCACCACGTAAATCAACAATGGATGCCAAACTCATCAGAAGTATGGCTACTAATGGAGCACCTTTAAGCGCAGCGGAGTTAAAAAGCGCCGTGACTGAACACAAGAAATTTTTACATAGCGGCGGAAGTGGCGGCGAATTTAACCGGCTTGAAGTATCAGGCCTGCCACTAAATATATACATGGGTGCCGGTACCAAAGGTGCTCAACTTGTTATGAGAAGTAAAAGTGTTGCACCGAAAAGCAGTATGGCTAAGGAGGACCTTTCGTATGCTGATATGGCGGGTATGGTAGCCGAGGAAGTAGACTTTTCAGGTTCTATTTTTGATGGCTCCTTACTTACAGATAGTTTTTTTGCAAACTCAAACTTTAGCGGTGCCTCACTGGTAGGTGTTGATTTAACCGGAAGCGATTTAAGAAATGTTTCTTTTAAAAACGCCGACCTGACCGATGCCGACTTTGAAATTGCCAATTGCGAAGGCGCAGATTTTACAGATGCAATACTCGACGGAGCCAAATTCCCCGGCACTAATCTGAAGGATATTAAAAGGTAAACTTTACTAGCGCCTTTGTCTCACGTCTATAGTCTCGAGTCTAGTATCTAGTATCTAGCGTCTAATTCTGGTATCTTAGCAGTTCATCGGTAAAGACAAGGAATATGCATCAAATCGAAAATGAATTTTTGAAGGTACAGGTAAGGGAAT
>JAQBNQ010000528.1 GCA_028288545.1 Bacteroidota bacterium | reverse complement strand
TACTACCACATTATCCGAATACATGGAACTGCGTAACAGATCCTGGTCAACGGCAAGGTCCGGCGCGGGACAAAGCGGGCTGGGGGGGTAAACACAGCTGCTATCGGAAACAGTTGCCAACGGGTTATAGTTGCACGAAGCTGTATCCGTACATCCCCTTATAGGACCTGCAAATTGTATTTGCCAGTTAATAGTATGACCTGCACAACTTGTATCATAATCGCCTATACGGATATAATAAATGTGGCCTGCAGGCATGGCAGCCGAAATGAAAGATTGATAGTTGAGGCAGCCGTCGTCATTATAAAAAGTAGTTCCGGTATTATCTTCAACTACTAATAAATGATCGCAATGGTCGTAAATATAAATTTTGGTATCGCAGGTGTTTCCCAGGTCGCAGGTGCCGATATTATAGATACCAGTGGAATCAGGAGTGAAGATGTACCATGTTTCGGGATGAGGTGCTGTCATGGTATCCTTCACTGCAGTTAAAGGAATGGAGCAGTCATGTCCCGGTGGGCAATTAAAATAGGTGGTTTCAAAATGCCCGAATTGTCCGCCCTTTGCCACCGTATCGCCGCTTAAAGTAACTATATATGAACCTGTGCCGTAAGCGCAGCAGATCCCGTCGCCGTAAGCATCAAAGATGGTGAAGTTAATGCACCGGCCCGAAGCAATGCAAATGGTATCGCTATTGGTTAAGCCGGTATCGATCAGTGCGCCGGTTAAACCATCGTGAATGCTCCAGCTTGTTTCCTGCGGATAAAGGTCCGGCACAATCGTTACTATAACCTGCGATTGGCCAATACCACATTGAGCATTTGCTATCTGGCATAAAAAGGAAATAAGCAAAGCAGCGTATATTTTTTTCATCCCGGTATATTGAACACGAAAGATAATGAAAGTTTCGGGTGATTTGGGCAGTATCCGGGCACAAAAAATCAATGTCTTTTTAATCGTTTTGCTAACCAGTTTGTGAGGTTAATCTCCTCGTTCATTGCTTTCAACTTATCCTGCTCCAAAGCCTCCTTTAGGTTTAACCAGGCTTTGGGTCGTTTCGATTCGTTGGCGTTGGCAATTGAATATGTTAAGCTAAAAAACAGTTCTATCTCGGGATTAGAAATTTTTTCGCGCTTCATCCATGCTTTTGTGGATTTAATGAGATAAGGCACCAGCGTAAAATTGCCCAGATCGAGTTGCGAAACTATCAGCAAGGGACGAACATATTTTTGAAAATCGGACCTTACGTCTTCATTCATTTGCAATAACTCATTAAGCTTGTCAAAAGCTTCTTTACTGCGACCCAAGTGAATAAGTGAAATGGCAAGGCCAAAAATAAAACCGTACCGCTCGTAAGCTGTGCGGGCGTCTTTAGCCGCAAATAGTTCTTCTGCAACCTTTATTGCCTCCTGGTGCCGACCTGTTATTCTCAGAAAATACGCCTTCGTATCTTTTTCGTAAAATCTTATCTCTTCAATTTCTGAAGAGGTGAGTTTTTTACTGGGTTTGATTAATAAAGATTCCAGTTTTTCGAGCGCCTTTTCAGTTTCGGGATAATTTTTGCTTAAAACCTCACCCTGCAACAATCCTACGTAAGCATAGTAATAGGTCTTTGGACTTATGTCTATGATCTGTAAGTGCTCTTCGTAATAGGCTGCAACTTTTCGGGCCAGCAAAAGTAATTTCTTGTAGTCTTCCTTAAAAGCGTAATACCTGTGCATATTATGGAACCAACAAGTAGCTGCTCTTACGCTTAACAGGTTTTCCGGTTTCTTTTTCATTAACGGATGCCTGAGTAGTTTCTCCAGTTCCGTGGCATGTTTTCTGCCTGTTTCAATTTTCTGAAATTTGCCGCACAGGTTTGATAATTCCGTAAATTCAATCAGGGCGTCCGACCACTTTCGCATGGCTGTAATGATGGGATCCAACTCCTCAAAACGCCCAAGTCTTAGCAGGCAATCCTGTTTCAATTTTAACACAGAGAGCAGAAGATCGTGGGCCTCAAGATATTCTGCTTTGGGGATTGTGTTATCAATCATATCCAGAGCAAATTCCGGTAGGTTCTTTTTAAAAAGAAGCGCGGCATTAAGAAAATCTTTATATAATCCCGTGCCTTCACTTTCCTCTTCAAAATTGCGAAGGCTTCGTTGCAGCACGGTACTTAGATAGTATTTATCACTTTTTAATTGTCTTGAGTCCAGGTTCAACTCGCTGGATAAAGCTTCCGCGTTGTAGACCTGCATGTTTTCCATAGCGTCAAATAACCGCAGGTATCGTTTGTCGCCCGGTTGAATACCGCAAAACAGTTTGAAGTATCTTTTTTCGTTTGAACTAAGGCTGGAAATAAGTTGGAGCAAATAATCCTGTTTGCGCATAAACGGGTTTATAAATCAAAGTAAAATATTTTTTTCGCGATGGAATCGGCTGTTTCAATTTCTTCGCAACTTCTGTTCAATCCAGCCTTTAGGATCTTTTGAACCTTTGGATACGTGTAGTTAACCAGTTTTTTAATCCCCTAATCTGCTCATCCAGGGCTTTTAACTCTCCGTTCTCGTCGGCTTCAACCATATTTACCCAGGCCTGTTGCCGGGAATGTTCGGGTGCCTTGGCAATGGCATAAGCGTGATGAAAAAACGTTTCGAGCCCCGAACCATCAATTTTTTTGCGTTTCATCCAGGACTTGGCCGACTTAATAAGATAGGGGATAAGCGTAAAATGTTCCATATCAAGTTGCGCCAGTATAATTAAAGGGCGAACGTAAACCTGCAGATCTTCGCGTATATCGTCGCCCATTTGTATAAGCTCCTCCATTTTATCATACGCATCTTTGCTGTGGTTGGTTTGCAAAAGTGCTACGCCAAATTCATAAATGAGGTTATATTGTTCATGTAGCTGACGGGTATCCTTATTGCGATACAATTCGCGTCCGAGCTTTAGCGATTCATCATATTGACCCAGGGCCAGGGTTACATGGGCCCTGGTATGTTTAATGTAAAACGTAACACTTTCCATTTGCAGGAGCGAAAGATATTTAGGCGGTTTATGTAAAAACGGCTTCAATGCGTCCAAAAGTTCTAAGGCCCTTACATAGTTGTCGTTAAAGCTTTCAACCTGTGCCAGGCTAATATGGCCCAGTATATAGCCCCGGGCATCTATATCCAATAATTGCGGGTGGGCCTGGTAATAGGCAACCATTCGGCGGGTTACCTCCAATAATTTTTTGTGATCACCCAAAAAGTCATAAACCTGTTGAAAGGCGTTAAACCAGCAACTTGCCGCTTTAACGCTCAGTAATTTTTCGGCTCGTAGCTTTAAAAGCGGATGTTTCAGCAACTCCTCCAATTGCTTTTTGTTTTTGCGCTCAATGGCCAGGCTTTCGCATTGGGCACAAACATTCAGGAGTTCATTGTACTGCACAAAGGCCTCGCATGTTTTACGAACCTCGTCCACCACGGTTTTTAACTCGGCGCTGGGGCGGCGCAACAGTACAATCACATTACGTTTTATCCCCAGCAGCAAAAGGGTAGTTGCGTGGCCTTCAAACTGTCGCGTATCCTCCAGGGTTTTGTCAATTAACAGAAGTGCAGGTTCCGGCAGTCCACGGCTAAACAGGTTTTCGACATCCGTAATTATTTTGGAAAACTGGGGCGGTTGCCACTGCGATTCGTCTATGCTGCGTAAATGCCTTATTAAAGCCTGGTTCAGGTAATACTTATCATCGCGCAACTGGCGTTCATCTATTCCTAATTCAAGACTTAGTTCTGCAGCATTATACTGCTCCTTATTTTCAAGAGCCTCAAAAAGCTGCAAGTAACGCTTATCGCCACTTTTAAGACTGCAGTTTAAGGTAAAGTTCCTCTTTTCGTTTGGGCTAAGGCTTGCAATAAGTTGTAGCAAATGATCCTGCTTGCGCATTTGGGGAGTTTACGGAACAAAGTAATGTTTTTTTCAGAAACGACCGGTTTTCATAGACATATGATATGGATATATTCAATTTACGGCCAAAACTGGGCGTTCGACAATTGAACAAAAATCGGACACGGGGGCGTTACAGGGGCCTTTACATTTGCAGTGTTATTTAAAACAACAGGACTATTAACCCGACTAAAACCCTCCTTATGAAAAAGTTAATCTTTATTCTTTATGTAGCATTATTGTTTTTGCCCTACATGGCCCAAAGCCGCGTAATACACGTAAAGGGATTTCCCAGCGGCGACCAAAGCGGCAGCAGTTGGTCAAATTCGTGTACCCTGGCCCAGGCAATTGGCACGGATTGGGGTTATCGCGTGGGAATGGGCACCTACACCTATACCCATGGCTTTGCAAGGTGTAACGATACGCTGTGGATAGCCCAGGGAGGATATTCATATTTTTCTAATTCAGACGGATCTTCCTCCGGCTTCGTATTTGCAACCGGAGCTTATTACGGCGGATTTTTGGGCAATGAAACTTCCTTATCGCAAAGGAACCCCTCATTATATGTTACCAAAATAACTGATGAGATAGGTGATTATAAGAATCTGATCCCTAATGATAATACTTCTGCCATGTTTATAAGCGCCATTACAGCCAGCAATA
>JAQBNQ010000506.1 GCA_028288545.1 Bacteroidota bacterium | reverse complement strand
GATTGCTTGAAGGACTATCTTACAAAAGAGCTGATGCAGCTTCGGCTATTTCCGCTTATTCTAAAACCGCTTCAGAGAAGCTCTTTCATCCCAAAAAGCCTATAGTAAATATTCATTACGGGATACCCTTTATAGAGGCTCCCATTAAAGAGCGCGATAAAGATTTAATTGTATTCGCAGGTTCCCTGGTGCCTAAAAAGGGAGTAATACAATTAGTGCAGGCTGCAGGAAAGCTTTACGTAGATGGGATTCGGTTCAAGTTGCGGTTGTATGGAAAAGAAGCTCCGTACGAAGGTGCAACTATGAGTGAATATTTAAGATCGATCATGCCCAAGGGCATGGAGGATGACGTTATTTTTTACGGGCATGTCGATCGCCAGGTTTTTTTCGATGCTTATTCCCATTGTACGATGGCCGTTTTTCCGAGTCAGTGGGAATCCTTTGGTCTTACACCAATAGAAGCCATGATGCACGGCTGTGCTGTTATACATACCACAATTCCAACTGGGTATGAACTGATTGATGATGGGATAAATGGATTACTGGTTGACCCTTACGATGTAAATGTACTTTCGGAAAAAATGCGTTTGCTATTGACGGATGAGACCCTGCGCAAAAAGTTGGGTGAAAACGGAATAGTTAAGGTTAAAAATACTTTTACACTGGACGTAATGTGCAATAAACTACTGGCTTTTTATGCACAAACTATTAAAGAGTTTAAAAGCGAGTAATTTTTTAAACACGTTTGTTTTTAGAAGAGTATTAAGGAGATAAAGTCAAATCATATGCTGATAAAATGATCTCAAAGAAATTTCTTGCTTCTTCATTTATCTATACTTTTTCTTCGATGCTTTCAACCCTTGCATCGTTCCTGCTTCTTCCTTTTTATACAAATTCCGGGTTATTGAAAGTTGCCGATTTTGGTCTGCTTTCACTATTTATTGGCTTATCACTATTAGTTCAGGTTTTTACCAATTTTAGTATCGACATATACATTGGTGTGGCATACCATGAATTAAAAGATCAACCCGAAAAGCTTAAGCAGAAACTTGGCTTCCTAAATGCTTATGTTCTTTTTTCGGGAACTATTATTGCTACCATTTTTGCTGTGTCAGGAAATCTCTTTATTCAGCATTACATTGAGAACCCTAATCCTGATTCCTACCGGTACGTAATGATGTCGGTTCTTACAGGTGTCTTTACAGCTCATTTTAAGTTTTACAACGCAATACTGATTAACCGGGAAAAACCAATGCGCTATCTGTGGTCTAATATTTTAAATTTTATTACCACCGTTGTGTTTTCTCTGGTTATTCTGAAAATGTTTCCGCTTACATTGGAAGGCCCGATTTGGGGACGCTTACTTTCGTGCGCTTGTATTTTTACCTGGTCTTTTATTGACGTAACATGGAACTATGGAATTGTTTTTAGTAAGGAGTTTATCAAGCCCACTATTCAATTTTGTTTACCACTATTTGTTACTACTGTATTTCAATGGATATTGAGTTACTCCGCTAATTTCATCATTAAACCTCTGTTGTTTAACAAAGAACTTGCTGTATTTGACCTGGCGACAAAGTGTACTCTATTGGTTAATTTTTTGATTGATGGAGTTAGCGCCGCAATGACGCCCCGGATATATGGATTAATGAAGGATAGTAACAACGAATCAAATATTCGCGAGCTAAATAAATTTTTCAGCGCGTTTAATTTTGTTATCATTCTTATCCTGCCACTCAATATTCTCATTATTCCACTTGTGCTGCCGGTATTTATAGGTGATCCCAAGTATCTAGAAGCTTTCCTATACTTTGGAATAATTTGTGCGGGATTGGTAACACGCGGAATGATGAATCTGTACATATATCCAATAAACTACTACCGTAAAACTTCGCGTCTTTTATCTATTAATGGCATTGCTGCGATAGTCCAAATTATTCTTGTTTATCTCATGGTAAAACAATTTAAGCTTTATGGTGCTGCACTAACTCTTAATATTGTGAAAATTATTTTGCTCGGATTGTATGCCTATTACTGCAGTGACCTGCTAAACCAAAAGATAAACAGGTTGAAAATGATTTGGCTTCCGTTGATAGTGATATTTGTATTGAGTGTTCCGGAATTGTTTATTCGGTCTTACGGCTTAGAGATGCATTTAATTCATCTGGGTGAGTTCTCAGTGGTTTTCCTAATAACTTTGTTCATTTACAGGAGAGAATTACCCGGTTTTGTTTCTTGGGGAATAAAAAGTGCAAATTTAAGATGACATTTCTGTAGGTTTCGGTGATTTACGAAGTATATTGAGTCGGCTCCCCCCTTTCCATCTTATGATTTTTTTGTATTATTGACATAGACATTGCGTTTATTGTGGCAGCGAATAAACTTTGATTTCCCAAAATAATAAAATAGTTAATAACTTAAATGTATATGAATCAAGATTTACGCGAGGATAAAGAGGGATTGTTGAATAGTAGGTTATTAAAATTGCATCAGTATATTTCGCTGTTTATTTTTTTGCTTTTTACCTCGGTAAATGCAGATGGTGCAGTAACTGACACTACTACTACTGGTGCTAATGGTCACGGTACTGTTTTTGCTCCTTGTACCGAAATATTGAGATTTGATAACTATAATGATGCGACTGCGGGTGCACCAACTGGACAAAGCTTTGTTTTTACCCTTGCAAGCGGTGATTCTCTCTTTTTAGTTTTAAAGAAATCGGGTGATCCAATTGTGGCAGTCAATGCACCTTCTTGGGTTGGCTCTGCTTTTGGCAATCTCGGATATAGCGGATTGGCAGGGAAAGTTGTCTTGTATCAATTGAATACAGGGTCTAACTCTGTTTTGCTTTTCGACAATATTGTGGTAAAAGATAAAGCGGGGAATGTGATCCCGGACTATACCCTGGTTCTTTTCGACGGAGAATCAACCAGTCAATTAGAAACAATAACCATATCTGCCCCACCGGGATCCGTTTTCTATGACTGGGACTCAATCGTGCCAACCGGATCTTACAGTGTACCGCCCGAGACGGGAATCGGAACTAATGTTGTTGCGTGGTCTGATCCAGGTCCACCATATACCACTTACAATCTAGCAAGGTCAGTAGCTATTCATTCGCCACCTTCCCTTTCCGTTAGTATGAATCACGGTACGACGGGATACGAAGGTATTGCAATCGGAATAAAGCGGATTATAGTATCGCCGGATATCACCCGCTGCAGGGGCGGCGCTATTACCATTAATCCGGTTAATGCTCCTGCGGGAACGACTTATACCTGGACAGCTCCGGTAGTCACTCCGGCTGGTAGCATTACGGGAGGAGCGGCACAAACTACACCTGTTACCAGCATTCAACAATTGCTTACTAAGGTCGGTAATGGGAATGATACTATAACATACCAAATAACGCCAAACGCTTGCGGAATTTTGGATACACCTTTTATAGCAAGGATAGTAATTGGAAGCGGACCGTCGGTGAGCATCACCCCTGTTAACCCGAATATTTGTTTAGGAGACAGTACAACTTTAACTGCTATCGCAACGGTAGCGGGAGGAGTGTTCAGTTGGTCCCCGGGAGGGGCTTCAACAAGCAGTATTCAGGTTGCGCCTCAAACAACTACTACATATTCGGTAACTTATTCCTTATCGGGATGTACTTCTTCAGCATCGGATGTTGTCAATGTCGGTGTAGGTTCCGCATCGAATTTTCTTGGCGCCGATACCGTGTATTGCTCCCCATTCACACGTACACTTTCAACAGGTATTGCTTCAACCAAATGGTCAACTGGAGACAGTGCGGCACAAATTACTGTAAGTACGCCCGGCCTTTATTGGGCGAGGGTAAGCGGTGGCTGTGGTACAGGTATTGATTCCATACTTATAGCTGAAGGCGCGCCGCCCACCACCATTGGCAACGATACCACCTACTGCGGGGCTTTCTGGCGGGTGCTTTAC
>JAQBNQ010000504.1 GCA_028288545.1 Bacteroidota bacterium | reverse complement strand
TTATTTAGAGTTTTGAAGAATGACCAAAGAATAAAATTAGATTCAAAAAACGGAGACTTTTACATTCAGGATAAAGATTTTATTTTAGACGTAATTGTTTTATTTGAGCAATATTTAAGTCATATTACCGCTGAACTTTCAACAAGTAAAGTTGTTGCTAGAAATACAACCATGCCTTACAATAATATTGGCTGGGGTCAAGAAAAAACAGAAATGCTTTTAAAAGACATAATTGCGGGAATTGAAATGCTAGACACAAACGAAACACCAAATAATGAGTTCCACGACTCTGATTTGAAATTTAATCTTCGAGGACATTTTAAAAGGATGGCTTGGGATGCAACCAAATTATATGCTTTCTTTTGCGACGGTATTTGGGACACAAAAGACCCTGAAATGGTCATCACTAAAAAACAAAAAGGCCTTCTTGAACTAAAACAACTATATAAAAGATGAACCCTTTATATATCCAGTTTCGCAGTTTCAAATCTTCCCACTTAATGAAATAAATCTTCCTTTAGTATTACTCAATACCGATAATCTCGCTCTAAGGATAAACATTAGTTTACAACCCTAAGTCGTAAGCCATGCGGGCTTGAACGCCTTTAGCACTTTTAACCCATTGCAGGGTTTTGTACACTTCGTATTGTTCGCCCAATTCATCTTTCATGTATTGTACTTTTGCGTCACCAAAGCTTTGAGCTATCTTTTCGGCAAAGGATTTTTCTTCCGGATATTCTTTAATGCGGTAGTCTTTCAAGTTAGCTTGTTTGGCTGCGTAAGCAATAGCTTCATCTAACCCACCTATCTCGTCCACTAATCCAAGACCTAAGCCCTGGTTACCGGTCCAAACTCTTCCCTGTGCAATTGTTTCGATGTAGGCAGTATCTTTCTTTCTTCCATCAGCAACGCGTTGTTTGAATTCGCGGTAAGTCTTCTCAACGTTGCGTTGTGCGAAAGCAGATTCTTCTGCATCAAGCGGGCTTGTAATTCCACCCAGTACTCCGTGTTTAGTAACTTTTACCTGGTCGAAAGTGATACCTAATTTATCGTTGAATAACTTCTTAGCATTAGGGATTAAACCAAATACGCCAATTGAACCGGTAATTGTATTTGGCTGGGCAAAAATCCTGTCGCCCATACAGCTGATATAATAACCACCTGAAGCTGCTACATCGCCAAATGAAATGATCAGGGGTTTTTCCTTTTTAGCAAGCATCAGTTCTCTCCACATAATATCACTTGCAAGAGCGCTTCCACCCGGCGAGTTAACACGAAGAACAATAGCTTTTATCTTTTCGTCTTTTCTCAACTTGCTGATCAATTTTGCGAAGCTCTCCCCTCCTATTTCACCATCTTTTCCTTCGCCATCAACGATAGTTCCTTCGGCATAAACCAGGGCAATTTTGTTAGATGACTTCAATTCCTTGCTGGCAGATGCCGCGTATTTAGACAGGTCGATAAACTCAACGTCTTTCTTTTTATCGGTGCCGGTCTTCTCTTTTATTTTATCAACCAATTGATCGTAGTACATCACGTCATCAACCAGTTTCAAGTCCTTATCTTTTTCAGGTGTCTCGGCTAAAAGGTTATTGATAACATTGTTCAGTTCAGCGCTGTCAATCTTCCTTTCTTTTGCAATATTGCTAAGGAAGAAGCCATAAACATCATTGTAGATAGTAGTTAATTGCTGGCGGTTTGGTTCGCTCATATTAGTGCGGATATAAGGCTCAATAGCACTTTTAAAAGCTCCGCAATGGAAATCCTGAACTTCAATACCCAATTTATCAAACATACCTTTGTAGTACATTATCTCGCGGCCAAAGCCTTTTAGTTCCATGCCCCCATTAGGGTTCAGGAATATTTTATCGGCGGCAGTTGCCAGGTAGTAACTTTTTTGCGAAACAACTTCGCCGTAGGCGTAAACAAACTTGCCCGATTTTCTGAAATCAATCAACGCCTGGCGGATAACTTCAATAGTAGCAAGGCCGTTTTCGTTAATGCCCAGTTCAAGATAAATACCTTTGATATTATCGTCGGTCTTTGCCCTTTTGATGCTTTCGCGGATATCGGTAAGTCCTACCGCTTTTTTAAGTTTGGTATTGCCAAGGCCTAAAGAAGCAAACGGATTATCATCTGCTTTTTCATGGATGGTATAATTCAGGTTCATTCGCAGCACCGAATTGGATTCAACAACCACCGCTTTCTCTTTTCCGGCGGAAGAAATAAAGGCCATGAAAATAATTATCTCCAATACGGCAAATAGGAACAAGCCAACTATAGTGGCAAAAACGTATTTAAAAAACTGTCTCATGTATTATGTTTTTAGGGTCGCTACAATAAGTCCTTAGACGATTATTGATGAGCTAAATTTTATTTGACTGCAATATTACCGATTTGGCTTTAAATAACGAGTACTGAATTTCGGTATTAGCATTTGCCTGTGATTTGTTCATTAATGATACTTTTGGGAGGTATGACTAAGGTTTATTTATTACTGGGCAGCAACGAAGGCAATAGGGAACAAAATATGCTAAAGGCAATTCAATTAATTGAATTGCGCTGCGGTGCATTGATAAAGCGCTCAGGCCTTTATGAAACCGAGGCCTGGGGATTAAAGGAACAGGGCAAATTCTTAAACCAGGCAATACTTATTGACACAAATATACCAGCAACTACATTACTGGGCGAACTTAAGACCATTGAGAAAGAAACCGGCAGAGTTGAAACCGTAAAATGGGGCCCCAGGGTTATTGACATTGACATCCTTTTTTATGGCAATGAAATTATTGATACGACCGAATTAAAAGTGCCCCATCCCTATATACAGGAAAGGAGATTTACACTTGTGCCATTAAATGAAATAGCTGCGGAATTGGTTCACCCCGTATTTAATAAACCGATAGTAAGGTTATTGGAAGAATGTAAAGACAACTCCAGCGTTTCGAGATTTGTGGATTTGGGTTAATGCCCGGGCACGGGTGAACCGTGCCCCTACGTCAAATATCACGTTACCCTATTATTAAATTGGCCAACTTCTCTCCCACCCCGCTGCCAATTGCTACACCCATGCCTCCCATCCGTACACCCATACATATTCTTTCGGATTGTCGCATCAGTATGGGAAATTTGGAAGAACCAAAAGCCATGATACCTGTCCACCAATCTTCTACTTCGGGGTTTAGCCCGGGAACAATAATTGTGCGTAGCTTATCCAGCAAGTCATTTTGTATTTTTTGATTGAAAGAGAAATCTGTGGTTCGCTCGGTTTCAAAATCAAGATTTCTTCCGCCGCCAAATAAAATGCGGTCGCCTAATCGCCGGAAATAGTAGTAGCCTTTATCAAAATGATAAATGCCCTTAAACTTCAAACCGATAATTGGTTTTGTAATCAGTACTTGTCCCCTGCCGGGTTGTATATCAAGATCCGGATAAAATTGCCTGGTAAAGGCATTGGTGCAAACACCCACTTGCTGCGCATTAAAAACCATTTCGTTGCCGGAATCATTGGCTACAACATTTACACCATTCTTGTTTTCTTCAATCCTAACAACCTCGCAACCGGTCTTTATCTCAATACCTTTGCTCATGCACAGGTCGATAAGGCAACGCATCATCTTGCCGGTGTTCAGTTCTCCCTCAAAACAATTTTTAACGATATACTGCAGGTGACTCATGCTGAAGCCAAACTCTGTTTGCCGCTCCTTATAGTCATAAAGTTCAAATGCTTTTGCGCCCAATACAGGTTGCAGTTTTGCATTTACGGTGTCCATCTCACCCGCGGCAAACATATCCTCGCGGGTGTTCCTTATCAACTCCCAACTGCCATTTTCGGCATAGTCAATGTTTTCATCGCCCAACCTTGTCCTTAGTTTTCGAAGACCTTTTAATCGCATCTTAACTAATTGGAGCACCTCTTCTTCGCTCATGTTGTTAAGATCATCCAATATTTCGGTGAGGCTTCCAATACAGGCGAAACCTGCATTTTTTGTACTGGCGCCTGTGGGCAACAGGTTGCGCTCAAGCACTAATACTCTATACTGCGGGGCTTTTTCCTTTATGCTTAAAGCAGTTGAAAGACCTACAATACCGCTGCCTACAATAATAATATCGTATTGAATGAGCGATTGTTTTTCCCAAAATGAAAGCATGAAATGCAATTAATTGTTTACGAAATTAAAATTTCATATCTAGTGTAACATAAAGGCCGTTTAATAATACGGCGCGTTCATTATGAAAAAAGAAACATCCTGCACCATATTGTTTTGGCTGGCGTTAAGCCTGGCCCCCTTTTTCGCATCTGCACAGGCATTGAATTATGCGGTAAGCATTGGCGATACGGCCAAAGCCCTCCAACTATTACAAGGAGGAGCGAGCCCTAACAAAGCAGAAGAAAACGGCAGTACCCCATTTATGACGGCTTGTCGTTGGGGAGATGTGCCGATGATAAATATTTTGCTGGCAAACGGTGCTACAGTTTATCAACCGCGTTCGCCCAAAGGCCGTACCCCGTTGATGGTAGCCTGTGCTTATAGTGGCGGCAACACAGTAACAAAAATATTACTTCATGCAGGTGCCGATGCAAATGCGGTTGCAACCGATGGCACTACTGCTTTAATGCTCGCTGCAAAAAATGCAAAGTTAGATGTGGTGGAAATTCTTTTGGCAGCTGGGGCAGATCCCCTGAAAAAGGATGTTGCAGGTTTAACAGCGCTTGACTACGCCCAAAAAGCAGACCCTGCGGTTTTTAACCAGGCAGGAATAAAAGACTGCCAGTTAAACAAGGAAGCAGTGATTGCCCGTTTAACACCAATCAGCCACTAGAAAAAGTAAAAATCTCCTCGAGAAAATGTTGAAAAAAAAATTGCCCGACTGTAAACAGTCAGGCAATTTTAGGCAACGGATGTTTTCCATTGCGTCAAAGTATCGCTTAAGAAAGGTGTTTGCTGATGTGTTTGATCATCTCAAACATATCTACTACTTTCTTTCCGCCGAAAACTTTTAGCAAGTTAGCATCAGCAACAATGTTACGTTTTGCTTTAGGATCCTGAAGTTTGTTTTTCTTAATGTATTCCCAAACTTTTTTGCTCACTTCTGTTCTTGGAAGTGGCTTTGCGCCTACAACTGCAGCGAGTGCATCGCTAGGAGTCAGAGGTTTCATGAATGCCGCATTAGGTTTTCTTTTTGCTGCCGGTTTGGCTGCTTTTTTAGCTGCTTTTTTAGCTGGTGCTTTTTTAGCTGCTGCTTTTTTTGTTGCCATAAATTTGTTTTTTAGTTAGTGAAAGGTAACAATCAAAATTATTAAATCTTAATCTTTACACAAATTTGTTATGCACATATTAACGTTGGCCCATAGGGGAAATCCCTTAAAAACAGAGGTCCAAAAAACCGGCATCAAATAATTACCGCTTTACTCTACGCTAAAAAAGTATATTTGCGAAGCTAAAAACCCGATGCAGCCCCGCGTAATACTCGATAGCAAAAAATTAAACTTAACGATAACTCGCCTTTGCCATCAATTAATTGAACAGCATAAAGACTTTGCGAACTCTGCCATTATTGGCGTTCAACCAAGGGGAGTTTTCCTGGCAGACCGAATCCATAAAAAGCTGGGAGAGATCTTAAAAAAGAAGACAATCCCCTATGGAAAACTGGATATTACCTTTTATAGAGATGACCTTCACCTGCAGGAAAAACCCATCCTTGCCGATAAGATGGATATAGAGTTTACGCTTGAAGGCAAGAACATAATTTTGGTGGATGATGTGCTTTACACAGGCAGGACCATACGGGCAGCCCTGGATGCCATACTTGCTTACGGCCGCCCCGATGATGTTGAGTTACTGGTTTTGATAGACCGCAGGTTGCAACGCCACTTGCCTATACAGGCAAAATATGTGGGTAAGATTATAGATTCGATTACCAGCGAGAAGGTAAAAGTAGAGTGGAAAGAAACCGATGGTGACGATAAAGTATGGATAGTAGAAGACAAAGATTAACTAACGGAAAGTAAAAAAGGTCAATGAGCGCACTAAGCCAGAAACACTTAATCGGACTTAAACCCCTCCTTAAATCAGACATTGACCTCATTTTTCAAACTGCAGATAATTTTAAAGAGGTATTGCAGCGCCCTATCAAAAAAGTTCCTTCGCTTAGAGATATTACCATAGCCAATTTATTTTTTGAAGACTCCACCCGCACCCGTATTTCGTTTGAACTGGCAGAAAAAAGATTAAGTGCCGATACCCTCAACTTCTCGGCTTCGGGTTCTTCAGTAAAAAAAGGAGAAACGCTTTTAGATACGGTCCGCAATATTTTGGCCATGAAGGTGGATATGATCGTGATGCGACACTCCAGTTCAGGGGCGGCGAATTTCCTTTCGCAACATATAAGCGCTAACATTATTAATGCCGGAGACGGCACTCACGAACATCCCACACAAGGTTTGCTGGATGGGTACTCGGTTCGGGAAAAGTTTGGAAACCTGAAGGGATTGAATTACCTGATTATAGGCGATATTAAACACTCGCGTGTTGCGGGTTCAGATATACCACTGATGCTGAAGATGGGGGCTAAAGTAAAGGTTTGCGGCCCTCCTACCCTTATTCCAAAACATATTGAAGAACTGGGCGTAAGCTACGAACCCAACTTGCGCAAGGCGCTTGAGTGGTGTGATGTGGCCAACGTATTGCGTATTCAGTTAGAGAGAATGGATATTAAGTTCATTCCATCTTTGCGCGAGTACTCTCTTTTTTACGGTGTTAACCGCGAACTGCTGGATTCTATTAATAAAGATATTACCATTATGCACCCCGGCCCTATAAACCGCGGCGTGGAATTGAACAGCGATGTTGCCGACTCCAAACAATCTATCATTCTTCAACAAGTTGAAAACGGAGTGGCTATAAGAATGGCTGCTTTGTATTTGTTGGCGGGAAGGAATTAAATTTAGTATTGAGTAGTTAGTATTGAGTATTGAGATAATACACGTACGATTTTCTAAATACTAACTACTCAATACTAACTACTAAAACTTATAGTCCCCGAATCCCTTTGTAAACTCATCTGCTTTAAAGGCAGGGTTAATCACTACGTTATAAAACTCATAGCGTTCGAATACACCCTTATCATCGCTGCACTCCTGGTATATAGGGAAGTTAGTCTCTTTGTCAACGTAAAATATAGTCTTCTTGGCATAGCTGGTTGGCACCTTTAAGGTTTTACCGCCAAGGTTTTCCTCAAAATTTTTCACGCCATCTAATTCGACAAGGCTGTATTCGGGTATCAAAAGTTTAGAAGCAACGGTGTACATATTATCACCCTTTTTAGCAGTGTAAGTGGTATAGGCCCATGTTGGGTCTTCAATTACCAGTTTATAACATTGCCTGCTGTTCCAGGTAACGTCCCCGGCATATTTGAATACTATGTCAAACTTTGCCTGCTCATCGGCCTTCTTCACAGCGTCTCCAACAATTTTGCTTATAAGCGAAAAACCAGCAGATAGTAAAGTGTGGTGCTGCTCCTTGGTCAACAAACCGCTCATAGGGTCCAGCGTAATTGTTGGCAGCCACTTACCGGGATTAACCAATGCCTTGTTACTTCTCTCCCCTTCTACATAAAGGATTTCAGTTCCTTTGTTGGGATCGGTGATCATCTTCATGTATGTTTTATGAGGGCTAACATTTATCTTGGTAAAAATGTCTCCGCCACGAAGTTCCTTCATACCTGTAATTCTTTCAAGGCTGCGCATGGTGTAGGTGCAGCCCTTATGGGTATCAATCGCCTTCAGCATTTTATTCACTATGGTGCGTGTCTGGCTATCGGGTTTTATCACAGCTGAAAAATTTACACTGGCAATAACAACTATACCTACAATAATCAGAATACTTTTTTTCATATGGAAGAGTGTTTTTTAAATGCTTTGTGTATTAGTTGACAAAATTGATGCCGGAAAAATTATTATAAGGCGATGCCTATCTTTTTATAAACAAAACTCATCAACCACGCCGGGCCTATCATCAGGTACTGGATATCCTTCATAAACGAAGGCTTTTTACCTTCAATATTATGGCCGTAAAACTGGCCTATCCAGGCAAGAACAAAAACAATGGCGCTAACGGCCCAAACCGGAACACCTGTTTGCGCAATAGCGTAACAGGCCGCTACACACAACACCGAAAACAATAACATCCCTATCCATAAAGTGCGCGACAGCAAAGAGTAATAAACAATAACCAGTACCAGCATCAGTATTGCCAGGTTGAGATTTAGGTTACCGTATAGCTTAATTGGCAATTCAACGCTATATAGAAATCCCGTTACGCTGAAAAAAATCAGCGGAACACATATCCAATGTATAAACTTATTAGTTGGATTTTGATGACTTACCGAATATTCATCCAGCCATTGTTGGGCACTCTTCATGTTTTTCAAAATTTGCAGGGCAAAAATAGTAACATAAAACAAAAGAGGCCCCACAAAAGTGGAGCCTCATAGAAAACTTTATACAATTTTATATCTAATCTACCATTGAAATTTTTCTTGCAATCAGCGATTGGCCATCA
>JAQBNQ010000487.1 GCA_028288545.1 Bacteroidota bacterium | reverse complement strand
AGTTTGTTCCATCGCCCATCGCTCCATAGCCGGTGCATTGGATTTGCAATTTCAATTACGGAAAGATAATTGTCCAATAAGAAATCGCTGTAATCCGGCGTTCCGGTTTCGCGTTGTGCTATATCTTTTTCTTTTGCGCCATTTCGGTATATGACTTTCCCATCCTCGCACAAATAAATTCTTTTCAATTCGCCGGCGCCTCGTTTGCCTTCCAAATGTTCAAGCAAAGCAAGTAACGGGGCTTCACCGTCATCCAGGCTAACATAGTCAACGTAATTAAATACGCGTGGGTCTTTTAAACTCCTAAGTTCCGTATTGGCGTAGCCACCACCCAGCACTATTTTAATTTCGGGATATTTATTTTTGATGAATTGTCCGCACTTTAAGGCGCCATAAAGATTGCCGGGAAAAGGGACAGACAAGCAAACAACAGAAGGCTTTTGTTGCTTCACCTTTTCCAGCAATAATCGTTCCAATATTTCTGTAATAAACGTGTTTGGCGAAAGCAATGCGTTTTCAATTTCATCGAAATGTGTGGCCGTTCTGCCAAGCCGTTCAGCATATCGGCTAAAACCAAAATATGGGTCGATGGCTTCAGTAATTAAATCGCCAATGTCTTCAAGGTATAATGTTGCCAGGTGCCTTGCTCTGTCCTGTATCCCCATGGTGCCAAAAGCCCATTCAAGGTCTTCAATTTGAGCAAAGCGCGAGGCCTCCGGCAAATAACTTCTGTCGCAAACAGAATGGGCAAGAGTTGTATTCCTGTTTTGAAGAAAAAGAATAACCGGATCGATGGTTCGGATATATTCTTCGCGCAATGAGTAAACCCGGTAACTGTTTTCTGATAATTCAAGGTCCAGTTTTTCCAGGTGCTCAAATAGCTGTCGCAACCCTTTCGATGAAAACAAGGCCAGTATAACTTCAATCCCCAAATCGGCCTGGTACGATTTTATCCTTTGGGTATTCAAAAATCCCTTCAGGTAGGCAGTGGCCGGGTACGGAGTATTTAACTGCGTAAAAGGTGGAGTGATAAATAATACTTTCTGTGCCAAGCCTCGTTGAATTGTTTTGCAATAATAACACCAATTAAGGTGGAACCCCCTCAAAGGGGGGTACATGTTTCACTTTTGCAACTATTTGTTTTTCAATACATTATAACATGGTATGCGTACATCCGCTACCTCCCCTAAATAGTAGACACTTTGCAACGTTCAGATAATCAAATGGTTAAGACATTAAAAAAGGGAGGCCGGTACCCCATCGCTTTTCTATTTCTTTCTACTTTAGAAACATGAAAACTATTCATGATGCCATTGTATTTATAAAAGCGGAAGGCAATTTGCTGGATGAAGAAATCATTCTGCACTTCGATCACCTCAATCTTAAATTCAAAGATTTTTTAGCCAAGCTTGAACTGGAAGATGAGCGAACCAAAACTGCCTTTCATTTGATTGTTCAATCTGCGTTTGAAGGCAAAAGCCTTACTCACGAAGAAAAGCTGGAAATAGAAGAACAACTGAAAGACTTGTTAAAGACTGCGGACCTGGTAGCTTTAACCGTGCTGCCGGGTGGCACTGTAGTTCTAGTCCTCGCAACATTTCTAAAACTAAATCGTTTCATTATTCCATCGGTTTTCCTTAAGCAGAATTGAAATCTTACTTATTTTGGTCACAACTATTTGCCAAATATGAAACGCTTTATTTCCATCGTCCTTATTTTTCTGTCCGGTATACTAATTGTTACGGCCCAAAATTTCCCCGATGCTCAAAAGCAGCCCAAGCAAAAGGAAATGGGTAAGCAGCATAAAAAATTTGTGAAACAGGCCAAGCGGCACCGTTACCACCATAGAAAGTATTCCAAAGTAAAGCGGTAAATATCAGTCCAGCGTTATATCAAAACTGTTAAGCAGCGACAAGGCTTCAGGTAAACTGAATTTTGTTTTTCTCACTTTATTGAATCGCACATCAATATTGTAATTTTTTGCTTCTCTGAAATTTGCCAGTGACAGATCAGTATCTGAAAACCTGGCCTCCGCCAAATCGGTTCCTTCAAAATTTGCCTCTGTTAAATTGCATTCGCTAAAGTCAGTTTCGCGGGCCACGCACTTTATAAATTTTGCCTTTTTAATATCCTTTCCAAAAAAACTGGAGTAACTGATATTGCTATCGGTGCAATTAATTGAAAAAGGGCTTCGCGCATCAAACCATTGTATCCCTATGGCCTTGGAACTATTTACCTGTATTCTTTTAAGCAAACTGCCCTTCACCTTCATTAGCGAAAGGTCGCAACCATCAAATGTGCACTCATCAAAAACGCAATCTTTAAAAATCGTATTGCTGAAATTACAGTTTTTAAAAACGCAATTAATAAACTTTCGGTCCAGCACAGTTTTGTCCTGGTAGCTTATTTTTTCAAAGGTCTTTCCTTCGTGTTCTACGGTCTCGTCATTCTGCATAAAAACATTTATCGGTGCGCAAAGTAAGCTCAAATTGCAATTTGTTTTTAAATTAAATGGCAGCGTATTTTCTTTTCACTTTCGTTTTAAAACAATATTACCTTGGCAATTAAATTTACTGCATGAAAAAGATTTTTCTCCTGTTTTTTGTTTTAGCCACCGGTTTAGCCATCCACGCGCAACCTGATACTTCGCATGTTCAAGTCACCACCTTTAATGTTAATGATGCAACCGAGCATTGGCTAAATACGCTTAGCGGTGCAGCCCGTGCAAAATCCGATGCCTATTTTGAAGGGGGTTACTGGCTTATTTTATGGAATACCTTATACGCTGTTTTTGTAGGGGCCATTTTTTTGCTTGGCGGATTATCAAAACGCATGAAGGCGATTGTTGACCGTGTTAAAAACGTAAATATCCAAAACCTGCTTTACGCACTGCTTTATTTTATTCTATCATGGATACTTCTGTTTCCTTTAAGTATTTACCAGGGCTATTACCGCGAGCATCAATACAATCTCTCTAACTTAACCCTGGGTGGTTGGTTTAAAGAGGAAATGATTGGTTTATCGGTGGGTGTAATTTTGGGTAGCATTCTTTTAACGCTGGTATATTTTGCCATGCGTAAGGCCGGTAATAAATGGTGGATGTGGGCTGCAGGTATTTGTATTGTGTTTATCACTTTCATCGTATTCGTAGCGCCGGTTTTTTTAAGCCCGATGTTTAACGATTACAAGCCATTAGCCGAAGGTCCGTTGAAACAGCAAATACTTTCCATGGCCCGGGCCAACAGTATTCCCGCCGAAAACGTGTACCAGTTTGATGCCTCAAAACAAAGCGACCGCGTAAGTGCAAACGTTAGCGGCTTTGGCAGCACCACGCGAATTTCGCTGAACGATAACCTGCTTAAAAGATGTACCCCAGCTGAAATACGCTCTGTTATGGGCCACGAGATGGGCCACTATGTTATGAATCACGTTTATAAGGGCCTGTTCGAAATGTCGGTGCTGTTAGTGGTTCTTTTCGCCTTCATCAATTTTGTATTTAATTTAATTACCCGGCGCTATGGCGACCGCCTTGGGGTAAAGGAAATTTCGGATATAGGAAGTCTGCCTCTGTTGGCGGTATTGTTTTCGCTGGCTTCTTTTGTATTTACCCCTGTAACAAACACTATGACCCGTACCCAGGAAACTGAAGCCGACATGTTTGGATTAAACGCCGCCCGCGAACCCGATGCCGAAGCTCATGTAGATATGATGCTTTCGGAATACCGCAAAATCGACCCCGGCTATTGGGAAGAAATCTTCTTTTACGACCACCCCAGCGGCCGCAACCGTGTACACATGGCCATGCAGTGGAAGGCAGAACATTTGAATGAAATCAAGTAGAATAGACCTTTATTTAATTACATTGATCATAATTTTATCATAACAATCATAATAAATCAGCCTGCCCGAATGACTGAAGCCATTCAGTCGGGCGGGTGTTCTATCTGCATTTGCGTTGTATTCACTTTTCACATTCATTATGATTTGCTCTTTTTATCCTCCGCACCATAAATAGTATTATTGCAAATGCGCAAATTATTCTACCTCCTGCTATTACCGTTTTGTCTTTGGGGCTGTAAAAAAACCGACCAGCCAAAAATTGACGACCAGATAATCCAACAATACATCAGCGATCATCATTTAAATGCTACCGCCGAACCTGATGGCTTATATTATGTACCTATAGCAACCGGTTTGCTGGGCGGTAATCCAACAGTTGCCTCCACAGTTACTGTTAACTATAAAGGATATTTAAGTGATGGTACCGTGTTCGACCAAAGTTCAGCGCCTATTGCTCTTCCGCTGAGCCAAACAATTTATGGCTGGCAGGAAGGTATTCCACTTATGAAAAAAGGGGGCAAAGCTACTTTGCTTATTCCATCGGCCTTAGGTTACGGTGCCAGCTCACCCAACAACAAAGTGCCTGCTAATTCTGTACTGATATTTGATGTGGAGTTGGTGAGTTTTCAATAAGCGATATGAGCTTTTATTGCAAACGTTGAATGATTAAAACCACGGCTTGTGCTTGTGTTCCGCCTGGCATTGGAGTTACAGTGATTGACGATGGTGAAGCATAATTACGAATCTGGATTGCAGATCCGGCCACAGTATTTTGGAAAATAACATCTCCAACTAATTGAGTTGTACCGGTAGCCTGACCAACTTGAGCCGGAACGCCAGACGCAGTACTTAGCTGATTAAACAAACCGCCCCCTCCGCCGGTTGGAGCAGTATTAATCCAGAGGCTCCATTGAGCCGGTTCATTGACACTGATATGCCATGTTACACGATAGGTGCCAACTGATGGCAATATAAATTCGGTATTATTAGTTTGAGCTGCGCCAGGATTGTTGATTACAATCCCTCCAACAGCCGGCGCTGAAGCGCGTGGAAAATTAATAGCGGAACCAGCAGCAACACTTGGGCCTGCTGACGAAATCGCAATTGTTGCCGGGTAATCGTTTGTCCCAACATTCCCCGGTCCGGCAGTCATACCAAAAAAGGCTCCGAATTCTAATATTGCATTCGTTCCCGTGTTACCGGTTGCACCTGTATTGCCTGTAGCACCTGTGCTACCCGTTGCGCCTGTATTTCCGGTTACACCTGTAGCACCCGTTGCGCCTGTAATGCCCGTGCCGCCGGTTGCTCCGGCGCTGCCGGTAGCCCCTGTAGCACCCGCGCTGCCTGTACCACCCATACTGCCGGTCAATCCTGTATTTCCTGTTGCACCTGTAGGGCCTGTTACTCCTGTTGGTCCGGTACCGTTACCGCTTGCAGCAGCATATAAAGCAAAAGGAACACTCAGCAATTGAGCCGTACCTGAGTTGATGAAATTAGTTCCTCCGCTCACATCTGTTTCTACCTGCAGATATTTATTGCCACTGCCCCAGTTAATAGCAGAAAATGTGCCGATGACAGGAATTCCACCGCCAATAGCTGTGGTAAATAATCCAAACTGGTTGGTAGTAGCAGTATTGGTTTCCTGGTATACAGGTATTCCATTGGCAGTAGAATCGAGGATCGTAAACTTTAGGCTAACAACCTGGCTGGTAATAGCATGACCGCCGGCGTCCCGGGCTATTGCCTGGTAGTTCAATAGCTGCGGAGCTTGCGCCATTATAAATAAGTGAAAGATTATGGTTAACAATACGAGCAAAAGTTTTTTCATACCAACAGTTTAAAGTTTAGAAAGCAAGGTACAAAAGAAATTCAGGTGAGAAGAAAATCCTGATTTGATGCGGCAACATTTTTACATTTAACATATAAAACCAATAAATCAAAATGATGCTCTACAAAGTTTGTCCCTGGCTGATATGCTTTGCCCTTTCCATCAATCTACTACTTGGCAGCCAATACGATCCTGTTGCCAACCCACATTCAATTGTACAATCGGGCAAAGCGCGTTTCACCATCCTCACCGATCATGTTATACGCATGGAGTATTCCAACGATAGCATCTTTACTGACCAGGCTTCTCTAACTTTTGTAAACCGCAATTTGATTACACCCGCTTTTGAATCATCTGAAAAAGATGGATGGCTGATAATTAAAACGAAACTATGTGAGTTGCACTACCTTAAAAACTCGGGGCCCTTTTCACTGCGAAATTTATTCATCCAATACAACGACTCACTGCGTTCTTTTAGCTGGAAACCCGGTACAAAGGATAAGTATAATTTAAAAGGTACAACCCGAACCTTAGATGGTGTATCCGGTAAGTTTAATTTTTACGGCTTAAAAAATATTCAGCTCGAAGACGGAATTCTATCGCGCAGTGGATGGAGTTTGATTGATGATTCTGAAAGGCCACTCTTTGATAATTCGGATTGGCAATGGGTAGAGAGCCGCAGTAAAAATGAAGTGCAGGACCTTTATTTTTTCGCCTATGGCAACAACTATAAAGCAGCACTTTACGATTTTACCCAGGTGGCTGGCAAAATTTCCATGCCTCCAAAATTTGCTTTTGGCATGTGGTATTCGCGCTACTGGAACTATACCGATCAGGAATTAAAGGACATTGCTGCGGGATATCGCCAAAATAATATACCGCTTGATGTTTTAGTGATAGATATGGATTGGCACATCACCGAAAAATCGAGCCCCGAAATTTTTAACCGCTATAGCCCTAAACCAAATGGCTGGACCGGTTATACCTGGGAGAAAAAATATTTCCCTGATTATAAGAAGTTCCTTGCCTGGACAGACTCGCAACACCTGCAAACCTGCATGAATATTCACCCCGCGTCAGGTGTACAGGTGCAGGAGGAGGCCTATCCAGCTTTTGCAAAAGCTATGGGTGTTGATACCACCGGGCATCCCGCTATTCCCTTTGATATAACCAACAAAAAATTTGCCCATAATTATTTTGACATTCTGCTACATCCTTACGAAAAAGCCGGTGTCGATTTTTGGTGGCTCGATTGGCAGCAATGGGGCCATACCAATATTAAAGGTGTAAATCCTACCTTCTATTTAAACTATGTGCACTTCAGCGATATGCAAAGGCAGGGTAAGCGGCCTTTGATCTTTCATCGTTGGGGTGGCCTGGGCAATCATCGTTATCAAATCGGTTTTTCGGGCGATTGCATCATTAACTGGAGATCGCTGGCCTATCAACCTGAATTTACAGCCACTGCTTCAAATGTCGGATTCGGTTATTGGAGCCATGATATTGGCGGCCATATGAACCCGGTGAGTAAAAAGGAAAAGCAGAACCCTGAATTATTTACGCGCTGGGTGCAATGGGGCACCTTCAGCCCCATCTTCCGCACTCACGCCACCAAAGATGCCGGCATAGAAAGACGCATCTGGAAATACCCCGATGCTAATTTCAACGCCATGCGTAAAGCCATTCAGCAGCGTTATGCATTATTGCCCTACATATACACCATGGCCCGTTTGGCCTACGATTCAGGTATTTCTATTATCCGCCCTATGTATTACGAATATCCCGACAAGGAAATTGCCTATCGTTCAAATCACCAGTATTTCTTTGGAAATGATATGATCGTCGCTCCCATTTCCAAATCATTGAATGGGAAGAAAACTGTAAAGCAATCCGTTTGGTTGCCGCAAGGAACCTGGTTTGATTATTATACTAATGAAATTATCCCCGGGCCACAAGTATATACGCGGCAATATGGCTTAGATGAAATACCTGTTTTTGTGCGGGGATCCTGTATTATTCCAATGCAAACTGCAAAACTGCATATAGAAGGTGAGGTAGTGGACACTTTAATACTGAATGTTTATTGCTTTAAATCGGCTGCCTTTAATTTGTATGAGGACGATGGTACAACAGATAATTACAGAAACAACATTTGCTCATTTACCCGCATCGACTACATACAGGGATTAGAAGGTCTGGAGGTAAATATTAAACCCGATGGCAAGCATTTTGAAGGACAGGCGACCGACCGTGCTTACCAGTTTAAATTAATAAGCACACCCGAACCTGCCGAAGTATTCGTCAACGGGAAACCGCTTAGTCAAAACAAAGAGTGGCGCTACGATGCCGAAAAGAGTATCCTCTTAGTCACCACTTCAAAACAAAGCATTAAGAATAGTATTTCGGTTGAAATAAGAGCAAGGCGAAGATAAATTTAAGAAGAAGCGCCACGGCATCCTGCTATTCGTACCGCTCTTGTAAGCAATATGAGTATCTCCAACGCTTTCTTAACTACTTGTGATTTTTAAAACAAGTAAATCAAATAAAATACAATATAATTTCTAACTACCCGTTCAAGGTGCCATAAAACCTCAAATAAATATGAAAAACTATTCCCTGACTGGTTTTGCCTTCTGCGTCTGTTACTTTTTCGGCGATATGCTTTGTGCACAGGCAACCACCTTTGCCAAAACGTATGGATTTTCGGATTACGAGATTGGCTTTTGTCTTTCCGGTACTCCCGATGGCGGTTTTATATTTTCCGGCCAAACAATGAGTTTTGGTGATTCACACGGCGATACCTATGTGGTTAAGGTGGATAGCGATGGAATTCAGCAATGGGCAAAGAAGTATGGAGGCAGTGAGGAGGACGGTGGCAACTCTGTAGTACCCACCGCAGATGGCGGGTATTTTGTAACCAACCATACCGAAAGTATCGGAAATGGCGAATGTGATTCATGGGTGTTTAAAACGGATGCTGAAGGAAATGTTATCTGGGCGCAAACATATGGTTATAGCCTTGATGATGTAGGCTATCATGGAATTCAAACAAGTGATGGCCGGTATGTTGTTACAGGCCTGGTACATAACCTGCCCGACACCCTGGGTGATGCCTTTATCGCCAGGTATGATACCGATGGTACTCCTTTGTGGGTACAATCGTATATCACTCTTAAAGGTGATGAAGGATATCGGATAGTTGAGAGCCGTGATAATGGATTTATTGTTGCGGGGCAAACCACCGATAGTACCAACGGCCCCGAGGATATGCTCCTCTTTAAAACCGACACAGGTGGCAATCTTATCTGGACAAAAAAAATAGGTGGCGCGGGATACGAGGAAGCTTATGGTCTTATTGCTACCAAAGATGGAAATTATATGGCTGCGGGATTTACAACAAGCTTTAGCTTAAGCGAAGATGCCTATCTGGTCAAATTTGACTCAGCCGGAAATATTTTGTGGGACAAAACCTATGGCGGCACCACGCGTGATGACCGCGCATATTCCGTAGCTGAAAC
>JAQBNQ010000485.1 GCA_028288545.1 Bacteroidota bacterium | reverse complement strand
CTCCGATTTTCAGTAAGCAAGGTTTTGTTTCAACCGAAACTTTATAACTTTGGAAAGAACCAAATTAAACCTGCCCATGAGTATCCGTATTTTCAAATACCTCTCGGTTTATTTAAGTGTTGGCATTATTCTAATATCGCTGGTAGTAGGCGGCCCCTGGGTCTTTGTAGCACCGCTGTATGTATTCGGTCTTATTCCCTTACTTGAGCTTGTTCTTCCAGCCTCGGATACTAATATGAGCAAGGCTGAAGAAGAACTTGCAAAAAAGGATAGAGCCTATGATGTTTTGGTATGGACTATCGTACCCTTACAACTGGCCATTATGTTCTTTTTTCTGAACCGGATTGGCGATAATACCCTTACCTGGTGGGAGATAGCAGGGATGATCTTTACCTTCGGAATATCCTGCGCTGTGTTGGGTATTAATGTGGCCCACGAACTTGGGCACCGCGCCACATGGTACGAGCAAACCTTATCTAAAATACTTTTGTCCACCTCACTTTATCTGCACTTTTTTATTGAACATAACCGCGGACATCACAAAAATGTTTCTACCGATCAGGATCCTGCCTCGTCTAAATACGGCGAAACCATCTACGCCTTTTTTATTCGTACCGTTAGGGATAGCTGGCTCTCTGCATGGCACATTGAAACTGAGCGTTTAAAAAAATTAAACAAATCATTTTGGAGTTTTGATAATGAAATGCTGATGTACCAGTTTATACAAGGCGGCATGGTAGCCGCAATAGGAATAATATGGGGTTGGAAGGTTATGCTGCTTTATGTAACAGCCGCAACAGTCGGTTTCCTGTTGTTGGAAACGGTTAACTACATTGAGCATTACGGCCTAAGAAGGAAAATGATTGACGGCGCTTACTACGAAAAAGTAATGCCCATCCATTCGTGGAATTCGAACCATGCCATTGGGCGCATCATGTTATTTGAACTTACCCGTCACTCCGACCATCATTACATGGCCTCCAGAAAATACCAGGTACTTCGCCACTTTGATGATAGCCCACAAATGCCTACCGGCTATCCGGGTATGATGGTATTGGCCTTTTTTCCGCCGCTCTGGTTTAACGTTATGCACGGGCAAATTCAAAAATACAAAGCTACCTCACTGGGAGGAGCGTTGGCTTAATAAATATGATAATGTGATAAAATGATGATGTGATGATGTGATAATGAGATTTCACGATAAAATATGAATATCACCAAACCATGAAACTGGATCAAATAGAAAACAATGCTATCCTTAAACTTACGGTGGATTTTTCTTTACAAATAATTGATTATTGCGAAAAGCTGGAAGTGGACAGAAAATACATTCTGGCAAGGCAGTTGCTAAAGTCCGAAACATCAATTGGCGCGAATTCATTTGAAGCTCAAAATTGCGAGCAGCGCTGACTTTATTCACAAATTTAAAATTGCAGCAAAAGAAGTAAACGAAACCCAGTATTGGCTGTTACTATGTAAGAAATCAAAATATTATCCGGAATGCGACGGCCTGATTAATAAGGTTGAAGAAATAGATAAAGTCATCAACAAAATAATAGCCACCGCCAAAAAGAGAATATAACTTGTATCCATTATCAATTTGTCATTTTATCACATTGTCAATTTATCTTTTTATCACATTATCACATTAATCAAATGAAATACTTTAGTCCGGCCTTTTTTAAATTCTTCGACGCTTTAAGCAAAAACAATAACAAGGAATGGTTTGATAGCAACCGCGAGACTTATGAGAATGAGGTAAAGAAGCCTTTCAGGAAGTTGATGGAAGACTTAACTGAAAAGATGGTAAAGGAGTTGCCCGAGTTGAATCGAGATGTTTCAAAATCTATCTTCCGCATCAATCGCGATATCCGTTTCTCTAAAGATAAATCTCCTTACAAAAATCATTTTGGAGGAGTGCTAACCCGCAAAGGAACCAAGGATCAGGATTATCCGGGCTTTTACCTGCATCTTGGTGCCGATGAAATTATGGTTGGTGGCGGAAAATATTTTGTAAGCAAAGAAGACCTTGTAAAAATACGCCAGGAGATATTTTATAATAATACAGCCTTTAAAAAGATATTGAACGAAAAGTCGTTTAAAGAAAAATACAAAACGCTGGATGGCGGCAAGAGTAAAATATTAGACCCGACCTATAAAGAGTTTTTAAAGGAGCAGCCCTTGATTGCCAATAAGCAGTTTTGGTATTGGGCCAAACTAAGCCGCAAGGAGGCTACCGGCGATAAATTCGACCAGCTTGTCCTTTCCTATTTTAAAGCAGGAATGAAAATGAATAAGTTTTTGTGGGAAGCTATAAAAATTACCGAATGAGGATAATTAGCGCCCGCCCGGACGACCAGGTCAGAAGCGAATTAACGAATGGAGGAAAGTTGAGATGAAATTATTGATCGTTGCTTCTTCCTTAAAGGATATTCAGGCATTTTTAGAAAAGTCTGGTGTTGCTCTTCAGCAACATGTATCCCTAAAATTTATGCACCAGGGGAAAATACTTCACCATGAAGTGGACATTTTGGAGAGCGGAGTAGGTATTTATCAAACTACGTACAAACTAACCAAAGTTCTCGCAATTCAAAAGTACCACCTGGCACTAAAAATTGGTTTTGGTAATGCCTATAAGGATGAAATTACCATTGGCGCTGTACTGAACATAGTAAACGAAAAACCTGGCGACTTTGGCATGATGCTTAACACCGAATGGAAAGACCATTACGATTTTGAATTGCTGAAACGTACAGATGAACCACATGTTAGAGGTGGTTTTGTGAACCTTACCAATGCCTACATGAACGTTTTTATGCCCTACAAAAAATCGGTAGGCATAACGGTTAACCATTACGCCGATAAAAATTCGCTGGAATTAAGAAGGGAAAAGTACATGGCCGACTGCGAAACCGGCGATGGCCTGGGCTTTGTTTATCCCTGCCTTTTCGAAAAGCAATC
>JAQBNQ010000472.1 GCA_028288545.1 Bacteroidota bacterium | reverse complement strand
TGCACCTATGATTATTAGAAGTAAAGCTCCTTTACGGATTGGCCTTGCGGGTGGGGGAACAGATGTTTCGCCTTACTCCGATTTGTACGTTGGGGCAATTTTAAATATGACAATAGGCATGTACGCCTATGCTACCATCAAACCTTCAACCGGAAAGAAAATTCACATCAAAGCGGTTGACAGGAACGAAGAGGTTATATTGGATTCGAAGAAGCATTTGACAATTAATGGCAAGCTCGATCTTGCCAAAGGGGTTTATAATCGCGTGGTAAAAGATTTTGTAAAGAAGCCCCTGGCGTTTGAACTTACCACTACAGTGGATGCCCCTCCCGGTTCGGGACTAGGTTCTTCATCAACTTTGGTGGTAGCAATTTTAGGCGCCTTTGTTGAGTGGCTTAAACTTCCCTTAGGCGAATACGACATTGCACATCTTGCTTACAGGATAGAAAGAGAAGACCTGAATATGCACGGAGGCAAGCAGGATCAATACGCCGCAACTTTTGGTGGAGTGAATTACATGGAGTTTTATGCCAACGACAAGGTAATAGTTAACCCTTTGCGCATAAAGGACAAGTGGATACACGAATTGGAAAATAACCTGATACTTTTTTTTACTGAAACCTCGCGCCTTTCATCCGACATTATCGCCCGTCAATCAGAAAACGTGAAAAAGAAAAATGTGAAAAGCATTGAAGCCATGCACAGTTTAAAGGAGCAATCGGTGATGATGAAGGAGGCCTTTTTGAAAGGAGATGTTGATGGTATTGGAAAGATATTGCATTATGGATGGGAACACAAAAAGGCAATGGCCACAGGTATATCCAATCCTCAGTTGGAAGGTATTTATAACGCTGCGCTTAAGGCAGGTGCTACCGGCGGTAAAATATCGGGCGCCGGTGGCGGTGGTTTTATGATATTTTATGCACCTTACAATTCCAAGTTTAAGGTAATTGAAGCACTCAATAAATTAGGCGGAAGAGTGATGAAATATAACTTTACCGAATACGGATTAACTACCTGGACAATTTAACCCGATCCCGGCCATTTGGGTTAGATAAACCTTTGATCAAAGACCACATAGCTTTACCGGATTATGGATTTACAATCTAAACTGTAAGGAACGGCTTGCACTATCTTCTCGGTGTCTAATGATGTCACTGATAAAGTTGCCACGCCTTTCAAGGCGTGGAGTTGTATCCAGTAATTGGTGGTAGGGCTTCAGCCCTTTAAAATCCTTTAAGCGCGCTCAAGGTTTATTTTCATAAAAACTTACCTTTACTGCCAGAATGAAAGAAAAAATAAAATCAATTGTCGCCTCGTCTATTGAGGTGAAGAGCAAAATTTTGGCTGATGAGAATTTCATAGCATTAATACAGCGTTGCGCCGAAGTTATTGCTGAAGCTTTTAAAAACGGCAACCGCCTCTATTTATGTGGCAATGGCGGTAGTGCGGCAGATGCCCAGCATTTGGCTGCTGAGTTTACGGGAAGATTTTACACAGACAGGGAGCCTTTGCCTGCTGAAGCTTTACACGTTAACACCTCTTTTATGACTGCCGTTGCAAACGATTATTCGTACGAAGAGGTTTACCAACGCGCTGTTAAAGCACATGGACGAAAAGGTGATGTACTGATAGGTATCTCAACTTCGGGTAATTCAAAGAATATAATACTGGCGCAGGAAGAAGCTAAGAAGCGCGGACTGCTGGTAATTTCGTTTACCGGCGAAACCGGTGGCAGGATGAAGGATAGCTGTGATTTTCTTTTTAACGTGCCTAGTAAGGATACCCCGCGAATTCAGGAAAGCCACATTTTAATAGGGCACATTATTTGCCAGTTAGTTGAGGAACAACTCTTTTAACATGACAACAAATCCCGCAATTATCCTGGCAGGCGGCCTCGGAACCCGCCTTCGCGCCGTAATTAACGATATGCCAAAATCAATGGCACCGGTTAACGGAAAGCCATTTCTACACTATATATTTCAGTACCTGGTAAAACAAAATATTACCGATGCGATTTTAGCGGTAGGATATAAGCATGAAGTAGTCAGAGATTTTTTTGGGGATAAATACTTAGGAATTAAGATCAGGTATTCGGTAGAGGAGGAGCCCTTGGGTACAGGAGGCGGTATTAAACAGGCGTTTGCATTGGTTGAAGATTTGGCCTTCGTGTTAAATGGCGACACATTTTTTGATGTCGACCTGGCCGCGTTGAAGGATTTCTATTTCAAATCAGAAAGTGACATAGCACTTTCATTAAAGGCCTTGCAAAATTTTGACCGTTACGGAACTGTGGTATTAGATAAGGAAAGCAGAATCACTCACTTTGCTGAAAAGAAATTTTTGAGAGAGGGTTTGATAAATGGAGGAGCATATTTTTTTAGCAAGCAATTGTTCCAAAAAATTGAAACGCCCAATAAGTTCTCTTTTGAAAAGGATGTTTTTGAAAAATACGATGCCCAGCTAAAATTTAGCGGAAAGGTGTTTGAAGGTTATTTTATTGACATTGGCATTCCCGAAGATTACCAAAAAGCGCAGGATGACTTTAAGTGAATTGAAAATTGATAAGTCGTGGACATTGTTTCTGGATAGGGACGGAGTGATTAATTTGCACTACCCCAACGATTACGTAAAGACCTGGGATGAATTCTACTTTCTGGAAGGGGTATTAGATGCTTTTAAGGACTTGTCTTCCATCTTTCGCAGAGTGATACTTGTAACCAACCAGCAAGGCGTTGGCAAAGAATTAATGAGCCACGAGGACCTCGGATTTATACATGGTGAAATGCTAAAGGAAATACGAAAGTATGGTG
>JAQBNQ010000420.1 GCA_028288545.1 Bacteroidota bacterium | reverse complement strand
GATAAAGACTTTGGTGCCCCCTTTAAATCACTCGGATTTTGCGGCTAAAAATTTCGACTCTATTCCATGTTGGCTTAAGAATGGTTTAAACCACCCCATAACCATTAGAGATACTGTTTATGACCAGCCGATGTATCCTAATAAAAACCTGGATGAAGTGCGCACAGCTAACGTTATTAATTACATCAGCAAAGAGTTTTTCGGGCTTGACAGGCAGGTAAACTCAGGATGGGTGAAGGATAAGTGGAAACAATGCGAACAAGCTGACAGCGTTTCTATATAGCCATTACTACAAACTCAGTTCTCCGGTTTTTGGCTTTTCCTTCAGCAGTATTATTTGGTGCCAGAGGTTTTGAGGAGGCATATCCTTTATAGCTCAACCTATCAGCTATTACTCCTTTCGAAACGAGATAATCGTAAACACTTTTAGCCCTGCTTTCGGATAAGGATTTGTTTTTCTCCTCCGTACCGGTATTATCTGTGTGGCCGCCAATTTCGATTTTAAGAGATGGATTTTTCTCAAGAAGTTTCATCACAACTCCTAACTCAGCTCCCGATTCCGATTTGAGATCGAATTTTTCTGAATCAAAAAAGATGTTGGATAGCACTACTGCTTCGCCCACTTTTATTTTATGTAAAGGAATATTTACTTCAAAAGGGTCGCCCTGTTTTACGTCCTTTAAAGAAATATTTTGCGAGTAAAATAAGTAGCCGTCCTTAAGCACTTCCACCGCATAATTTTTACCGGCGGGCATGGTAGAAAGGAAAATGCCATTCACTTTATCGGATGAAAGTGTGGCAAACAACTTACCTGTTTCAAGGTCGTACAGCTGCACATTAGCCTGTATGGATTCGCGGCTTTGCGCGTCGTAAACATTACCCCTGATGTAAGAAGTGTAGGCAGGTTTTACAACACCGGGCATTTTGAATTTGTAAATATCCATACCGCCGTACGAATCTTTTCTTTCAGAAGAAAAGAAGGCCGAAGTACCATCAGTAGTTACAAATATTGAAACTTCCCAGCCCGCGGTGTTGATGGGGTAGCCAAGATTAACCGCTTTGCTCCATTTACCGTTTGGTAATTTCTTGCTCATGTAAAGATCGTAATTGCCCATTCCCGGCCAGCCGTTAGAGGAGAAATACAAAGTCTGTCCGTCGGGATGTATATAGGGCGATTCGTCATTAAAAGGAGTATTGATGCTATCGCCAAGATTCACCGGTGTTCCCCATGTTCCATTGTCGGTTAAGGTGCTCATCCATATATCCCGCTCACCCATACCCCCTGACCGGATGGCTGCAAAAAACAGGGTCTTTCCATCGGCCGATAAACTTGGGGCGCCTTCCCAACCTGGTGTATTAATTGGGCTGCCTAAATTGTTGGCGCGTTCCCATTTTTCACCCACTTTTCTTGCCATATAAATATCAGCATTGCCCAAACCATCGGGCCTGTCGTAGCTGGTAAACATCAGGTACTTGCCTGATGCTGAAATGCAAACAGAGCCTTCGCCGTGTTCCATGGTATTAATAGCATCTCCAATAGGATTAGCAGTGCCATATTTGTCACCGGTTTTTACCGAGTAATAAATATCCTCCTGGCTAAAATTTACGCCCTCTTCTATCAACCGGGTAAAGTAGAGATACTTTTCATCGGCCGTTAAATAGGGTCCGGCTTCCATAAAAGATGAGTTAACCCCAATCCCCAAATTAACCGGCTCAAATGGAACAGGATGTTTGATGGCTTCCTCAGCAAAATCGCAGTCGGTAACAAGTTTTTCGGCCAGTTTTTTATCCCCTGCTGCTAAATGATCCATTTGTAAAAACTGCTGAAAACATTTGCGGGCTGAGGCATATTGCTCAATGCCGATATAACATTTACCAAGTTTAAGATACATGTCGTACATGTAATCTGCCTTCAGGGCTTTAACCTTTTCATAGGCTTTAACGCCTTCATCATATCTTTTCAGGTACAGGCTATTGTCGCCTATCAGTATCCAGCCATCAATAAAATTCGGTTTCTCCTGAACACTTATCCGCGCAAATGAATCCGACAGCAGTATGTTCCTGCTTACGTAAGCAGCTTCATAAAATTCTTTTGCCTTACCTTTTACATTGTCCTTGGTAATTATTGACTGCGCAAACGAAGACGCAGATAAAACAAGAGCCATCAAAAATAAAATCGTTCTATTCATATCTTAAGCGTTTAACTATTTTTTCGCACGGAGAAAACAGCCGAGAAAACAAATTCCATCATTTTTCTATTTCGAATCTCTTACTATTTCTATTGTCTCTGCCCATCCTTTTAGGCTTACCCTACGGGATGTTCATGTATTTGTGTACCTGCAATGAAATTTCCCACTGCTGGTTCTGTTTCACGTAATCAATTATTATCGGCAACATTTCCTTTTCCACACTCCATTCGGGCTGCAAAAACAACTTGCAAGTCTCATTAGTTTTCGCCGCATTCTCCTCCGCAAAGCGCAAATCATTTCTATGAAAAACAATGGCCTTTAATTCGTTGGCTGCTTTTAAACATTCGTCCAAAGGCAATTTAAAGCGCTTAGGCGAAACACATATCCAGTCCCAATTGCCGCTTAAGGGATATGCCCCCGAAGTTTCAACGTGGGTTCTTATTTTGTTTGCCTGAAGTTTTACAGTCAATTCAGCCAGGTTGTACATTAAGGGTTCCCCGCCCGTAATAACGCAAATCTTCGCTCCCGAATTGCCAACCTCACTCACAATCTCATCGACTTGCCACAATGGGTGCTTTTCCGCCAGCCAACTTTCTTTTACATCGCACCAGGTACAGCCAACGTCGCAACCGCCAAGCCTAACAAAATAGGCAGCTTTTCCCTGGTAGAAACCTTCACCCTGAATGGTGTAAAAGTGTTCCATTACGGGCAATGCGCCGATATTTTTGTCAGAAGTACTCACCTTGCAAATTGAAAACAAAAAAGGATTAAAAACCAGCGGCGAATATCCACAAAATCGGTGGTTTGTTTTTTTTCAAGACAGACCATGCATAAATCCTTTATAGAACGCTTATTTTCATTATTATCATTATAAGTATTGATCATTTCTGATAATGAAAATCAATACGCCTGCCCGAATGGCTGAAATCATTTTGCCAAGCCGATATTCTATTATATCTATTCCTTTATAAACTTGCGGACAAAAACGAAGTCGCTATTAGATATCCGGAGAAAATAGAGGCCGGAAGAAAAATTAGAGATTGGGAGTATGTAGTTGCTTTCAATTTGCTGCTTACTGATTTGTCTTCCTACGGCATCAAAAACCTCAAGCTGGTAATTGCCCGCTTCCTTTATCCAAATCAAACATTCGTGGTTGGGATCGCAAAGCACAGAAACGTGGTTGTTGTTCAAATCAGCAATACCTGTTAAGCCAATATTAATAGCAACAGTGTCGTAGCTAACACAGCCTAGTTGGTTTTTTACCCGCAGGATAACATCAAATGGCCCGTTGTGCGGGTATTGGTGAATTACGTTCAAAGCGTTTAAAGCAATGCTATCTCCATCACCAAAACTCCAACTGTAAGTAAGCGAGTTGGTAGTATCTGCATAAAAGAAAGCGCTTTGGTTGTTTAACTGGTATGTAAAATTTGCAACCGGGCAGGAATCAATAGTTATAGTTCTTTGAAAAGTATCGCTGCAATATTGGTTGATAGCAATAAGGGTAATGGTATAGGTTCCACCTGTGGAATAATTCTGTGCAGGATTGGAAACATTTGAAGTATCACCATTTCCAAAGTCCCAAAAGTAGCTGGTGGCATTGCCGCTGGCATTTGCAAAAGAAATATCAAGTCCATTGCCACCAACCAGTAAAGTATATGTGGCTGTTGGGCAATCTGTAATATCGATTATGCGCGTGAACGTATCGGAGCAGTATTGATTTTGAGCTATCAGTTGAACGGAATAGTTACCGGGTACTGTATAATTTTCGGTGGCGTTGAAAGCAGAGGAAGTATCACCATTTCCAAGGTTCCATAAATATACCGTAGCATAGGTTGAGGCATTAAGCAGCGAAAGCTGTAACTGGTTAATGGTTTGGGTATAAGCAGCACGGGCATGAGGAACCACATAGGTTTGAAAGCTTTTAGTAATTCCTTCGGCAGCAATTTCGTTGAGTTCCGTAACACTTACTGATACCATCCCTGTATCGTTCCATGCTACTGTAATTGCATTATTGTTGTTTTGCATGATAGTACCGTTGCCGGTAAGTTGCCAGCAATACCAGCTGCCAATGGTATTAAGTACCGAATACGTGACCCAGGCATTAGAACAAACAACTGAATCGCCGGATATATCAGAAGTTTGCGGCCGGATAATGGGGAAGAGAAATTTGCGTCCGTAATTGTAAATGGTATCATTTAATTGCGGAGCCAGTAATTCGGGTTCGTGACTATAGCCGACCAGTGGATGCAATACATTCATTAAACCAAGGTTATCCATACGCTGGTGAATGGGTAAACTGCCATACACCAGCGGAAACACAGGAACCGAAAAAGGGTAGCCATAAGTATAGGGTACCAAAATATCCTGATCGCCGTGAAAGGAAATTACAGGGACTTTCTCCCAGGGATCGATATAAGAAGTATCGAGCATAGCTCCCCACTGATTTACAATTGCTTTTATGCGCGGGATACGATGACCAAAAGCCGTGTTGCCTGAACAGTCCATGCAGCCCATATCGTCAGGTTCAAGTGTAGTGCCAAAGGTTGGCCCGGGCCTGTCTGTATCGGTCATAAAAGCATTGGCAAAGGCGCAAAAACAACCTGCGCTGGTGCCGGTTAGTATCAGGTAGTTGGTATCCAGCTTAAATTGTGCGGCATTCTGAGCCAGGAAGCGGATAGCGGAGCGTTCGTCCTGCACACCACGATAAAAAGCGCGGACTGTGCTTCCTGTATCAAGCGGGTTTAAGCCTATCCTGTAATCAATGCTGGCAACTACATAGCCGAGTTGTGCAAAGTAGGTTGCAAATTGAGGAATATCAGGTTCGTTGCGGCTGCCAATTACGAATCCGCCGCCAAACTGAAACACGATTATTGGTCGTTTGGTAAGTGTATCTCCTGTAGGCTCATAAATGTCAAGATACAGATCCTGCGGTTGCGCTAAAATCCCGAAGGGAGTAGCGGTGGCAAAATAAATGCCTGTGGTTACCGAAACGTTGTGAAAGATAGTATCCTGGTATCGCTGCGAGTTGCAGCTGGTTTGCGCAAAGGCAGAAGAAAATAAACCAATAAATAAAAGTACAGATGTTAAAATCCGCTTCATTACTATAAAGCTATAAAATAAAAGCGGAACTAATATTAGTTCCGCTTTTATCTTGTAACAATATGTTATGCTGCAACCCTATTGCTTAATAAATTTGGTGTTAAAGCTACCACCCGATGTCATAAAGTTTACGAGGTAAACGCCGGGCGCTAGTGCATTAAGGTTAACACTGTGTAAATGATTACCGCTTTGTTCGTTGTCGCTAAACACACCAATTACTTTGCGGCCTGTTAAATCAATGATAGAAAGACTCACCAATTCGGCCTGGCTTAATTCGTAGGTGATATTCAATACATCAGTAGCCGGATTTGGTTTTACACCAAAACTGCTAAGTGATGAAATTTCGTTGATACCAGAGCAGATAAGGCTAAAGCCGGCAGATGTATCCACACAACCGTTTTGGCTGGCAATTACATAATAAGTACCGCTGTTGTTTACACCGCAGCTTACTGTATCGTTTTGCGTTTGAGCCAGGAAATGGTTGGCGCTGTTAGCATCTGTAAAATACCATTGGTAAATAACTCCGGCCGTTTGAGAATTTAATACCGGTGCATTAGGGTCGCTGTTATCCAGCGTAACCTGTGCAAAAGGAACCGGGTTAACAACAACCACTGCAGGATTTGTTGAAGCACCTAAACAACCATTTTGTGTAACGCCTACATTGTATGTTCCTGCTGAATCGACAGTTATGGTTTGTGTAAGCGCACCGTTGCTCCATGCATAAGACGAGTAACCTGCACCTGCGTTCAGCGTAACGCTCGTTCCTGCGCAAATAGCCACATTACCCGATGGGGTGATTACAGGTACAGAAAGTGAATTAAAGGTAACGAACACCGAATCCGTTACATTGGCGCAACCGTTTAAAGTAACAGTAGCAACATATGCTCCGCTGGCCGTAGGCTCAATAGTTTGAGTGCCTGTACCGTTGTTCCAAATATAAGTATCAAAACCAGCACCTGCATCAATTGAAACCGAATCGCCTGCACATAAAGACAATGGACCTGCCGGACTTGCCACAGGTTGCGGAAGCGGTTTAAATGTAAGTACAGCGCTGTCGGTTCCTGTACAGAAATTTTTAGTTACAGTTACCACAAAGGTACCAGAAGTTGTTGGTTGAATTGTTTCGGTGTTTCCGTTATTGCTCCACTGGTAGGTTGTAAAACCTGCGCCGGCATCAAAGGTTACGTTGGTTCCTTCGCAAACCGTTATAGGGCCAGCAGGAGTTATTGTTACTGCTACAGGAAAAGCACCCACGTTAACTTCGGCTGATGCGCTACCCTGGCATGAGCCCTGGCTAACTGTAACAGTATAAGTTCCGCCTGCAGAAACATTTACCGTTTGACCTGATGTAGTGGTGCTCCATGAATAAGAGGAGTAACCCGGTCCGGCGTCTAAGGTTACACTTCCACCCGGGCAAATATTAAGTGAGGGCGAAGCAACGATTGTTGGACTAAGGTTGCTTGCGCTGATAGAAACTGAAATTGTATTTGATATTCCCTGGCAACTGCCGGATGTAACCGTAGCGGTATAATTGCCGGCTTGTGATACTGTAATACTTTGAGTGCTATCGCCGGTGCTCCACCTGTAAGAGGCAAAAGTTGAATCCACGGTTAAAACCACACTTCCGCTGTTACAGAACGTTGTTGGCCCGTTAGGTGTTATGTGAGCAGAAACATTTCCTACCGTTACAAGTCGCGATGCCGAAGCCGTACAAGTATGAGCGTCAGTTACGGTTACGGTGTACGTTGCGTTTGAAGAAGGCGAAACTGTGTCGGCCGCTGTGGTGGGTCCATTGCTCCACGTATAGCTGGTGCCACCGCTGGCGGTTAAAATTGCATTAGTGCCGCTGCAAACCGATACCGTTGATGGAGAAATTGCAGCCGGTGGAGGTGTGTTAACAGTAACCAACCTTGATGCCGAAGCAGTACAGGTATTTGACCCTGTAACCGTAACTGTAAAAGTTGTGCTTGCACCCGGTGAAACAGAAATTTGGGCAGAGCTGGCATTGTTACTCCATGCGTAAGTACCGCCACCGCTTGCAGTAAGAGTTGCAGAGCC
>JAQBNQ010000347.1 GCA_028288545.1 Bacteroidota bacterium | reverse complement strand
GCCGGGTCGTTTACAAATATGGTTTTTCTGCCCAAACGGTCGATCGAATAACCGGTAACCACCATAATATGATTTAACTGTACCTGCCCGTTAATAATAACATGCCATGAAAAAATGACCGGCTTTTTGTTGCAATACAATTCGGTCTGTATATCTCTGAAAGATAAAGCTCTTTCCGAAGTGCTGCTGGGCTCGGCAAAACCGAAATCTTTAAAGTCGGGCCAGGCAGGCTGATCGCATGGACTATCAGGATCAAACAGAAAGTAATTGTTGCAGGGGTCTACATCGTTGCTTACTGTGCAGCATCCCTTACCTGGACAACTGCGGCAAAAAAGCATGGTGGCTTGCTGGCATTGACAAACTTTAATTTGTGAGTCAACAAACTCCATGGCCATTTCACCACTGGCAGCCCAGCACCATTCAAAGGATTGCTGCGGCTGATTCTTCATGTCCAACTGAAATGATTTTTCAGGATTACAGCCTGGTGGACGCATTATTACACTTGGTGTGCAACACGAACTTGCACTTAACAATACCATGAATGCAAATGCTGATTTTAAAAATGGGCATAACAAGCTAAAACGCATTTGAATTAGAGTATTTAAATGTTATTGTAATTTAATTCACCGGTAATCCATTGCAAAGTCTCTATCGGCGTAATTCAAATCGTCTATTGACTTAGTACCGCACATAGAACCGTAGCTTACATAAAGCACCTGTAGTTCCCTCAATAGGTGCTGTATTGAATTGAAAATGCACCGGAGTAAGTGAAGCAGTATTTGCATAAAGCCAATAAACCGAGTTGGGGGCCAACCCGGCATTAAATGTGAATACTCCGTTTACATCGGTAGTTCCGCTTGCTACTACATGAAGTGCTGCGTCTTTTATTTGAATGCCAGACCCCTGGTGTGCACCATGACCGGGAGCTTGAGCTGTCACTACTACAGGAATTGTTGATCCCGGCGTTGTGAAAATAAATGAATCATTCTGAAGGTCATTGTAAGGTGGGGACCCCAACCTGTTGTATACAATTTCATCAATGGCTCCGCTTTTGCAACTGGCATAGGTAATGATTGAATTTCCATCCCAAATCGTACTATCAGGGCCAAATGCTCCGCTGGAAACTGTCCTGCATACATGTGTAATACCGTTTGAGACATACGAAACACTGTCGCCCGCATTTGTAACTACGGAGCCTACAATGAATTCTTCAAGCACTGTTCCTGAAAGTGCAATACCAACACTTCCGCCACCGGGAGGGATCTGTTTACACTTGCAACTTGGTAAAAGAAGGACTACGCTTAACGACATAAAAAAGGCGAGAAATGACGATGCCGTCACAAATTTTTTTGAGGGTTTCATAGTCTGGGTTGTTTTAACGAATTTATAATAAATATCAGATGAACAAATATTTTATGAAATAAATTTGAACGTTTCAACACGGATTTTCGGGGGCTTTCCGGATAAGCTGTAACTTGTTGCCTCGTCGCTTTTCAACCTTTACGCAGGCGAATCAACAGTACAAATTTATGTGCCGTTTAATCTAAGCGATAGTTTATTTACCCAATGGCATGTTCTGATTATCCATTTGTTGTTTTTAACGGATAATTGGCATTTAGGTCAAATTGAGTTGCAGATAAGGAGTATAGCATTAAGTGATATCCATTTTGGAGATGAGTGTTAAAAGTGAGTGGAATGTAATAAACTTATTATTTTTAAAAACTATCCGGCATTAGTTTTATTAAAATGCATTTTTTTGGAAACACCTGACATACAAAAAATAAGGGGAGAACTGGCCGACTTACGCACTTCATTAAATGGTGACCCCGGCCATACTATTTCTATGGCTAATAAGCTTTTAGAAAGAGCTAACCATACGGATGACCTGAAACTGAAAGCTGAAATATTTCATGTAACCGGACTTGCCTTGCATAAAGCCGGCCAATTTGAGCAGGCGCTTATTTGGTATAGGGAGGCGCTTTTGATCAGGAGAAACATTGATGATAAAAAAGGTGCATCTCTTAGCCTTAACAATATTGGTCTTGCTTATCACGATATGGGCCAGTTTAAAGAGGCCATACCTTATTACATGGAAGCGATAAGTTTAAAGCAGGAGCTAAATGAATACAAAAGTCTTACAGCTACTTATGAAAACCTTGGCGTGGTTTATCAAAGATTATCGGAGTATAAAATGGCCATGGAGGTTTATTATAAATCCCTTAAAATTTCAGAAGACCTCAACGACGATCTGCTTATAGCGCTCACCTATCAAAACATGGGCATTGTATACCTTTCATGGGGCAATGATCAGAGCGCGCTCGAAATGTTTAAAAAGTCGCTGGAACTGCGAAAGGGTAGTACAGACACGATACCCGTTATTCAATTGGAAAATAATATTGGATTGGTTTTGAAAAACCTCAGGAAGTATGATGAGGCACTTGGCTATTACGAGCAATGCTTACAGTTAAGTGAATCCATTAACTACCGCGATGGCGTAATGGCTGCCCATAATAATATCGGGGAGGTGTATCTTGCTACCGGTAAGTATCATGATGCTCTTAAGGCCTATTTGAAGTGTTATGAGTTGTCCGTTTTTAATCTTGACTATACTGAGCAGTGTGCCTCGAGTATTAACCTGGGGGATATATACATTTTGCTGAAGGAATACGACGAGGCCTATAACTATTTACAGGTAGCTTTATCGCTGTGTAAAAACACTGAGGATAAGGCAAAGGAAAGACAAGTGTATTGGCACCTTATTGAAGTGCACGAAAAAAAAGGAAGGTTGGCGGAGGCTCTGGATTGCTATA